>JAIRLS010000165.1 GCA_031259205.1 Bacteroidales bacterium
TGGTACTGCTTCCGCGGGAGAGTAGGTCGCCGCCAACACTATAAAAACCCTTCTTTGGAAACCCAAAGAAGGGTTTTTCTTTTTGTATGCATAAAATGCCTATGGCTTTCCTAAAGAGAATTTACACAGAGAACACGGAAAAGGCACAGAGAGCCGGTAAACCCGTCTTCTCCGTTATTGATTTACCGCGTACAGAGGGCAGCTGCGAATACACGTTCTCCGTCGCAAAAATACCGCCCTTCGGCGCTTTCTTTAGCCGTATATTTTAGTGATAGATGCAATGGCATATTTTTTAGGAGCCACCAAATATTTTTGCGTTTTTACGTTACAACTGTAAATGATTAATTTTTAAAAATTTGAAATCATGCCAATAAAACACACCGTAAACGAAAGGGGGAATCCATCATCAACATCAGTAACCTGCGCTGGAAGTGAAATATACTGCCGGAAAAAACAGTGGAGTCGTCCGGTTACAACCCAATCAGGTTTACCGGACGGATTGACCTCCTTCCGCCAAAAAAAGTTTGAAAAACAGGTGTGATTTTGTTTTATAAAATCCAAAATAGCATAAACAGTTATTTAACGCCGACAGGTTTCGCCCGACTCTATTCGCCGTTCACCCGAATGGAGTGGTACTGTTTGATTAACCGGCGGATAGACGGGAATCCGATTTGCCGGAAGTCTATTTCCCCGTAAGGCAAAAAGACACAACTTTCCACATCGTCGTCGGCTTTGAGCGGTGAAAAGTCGGTAACCGAACATTCAAAACCGAGATCAAGGGTATGGTATAACACGCCTCCATACAGGTAGCGGTTGGCGGAACTGCCGAAGTAGCGCAGGCGACCGGTTTGCAGGTTCAGTTCTTCCTTTATTTCCCGCCGTATAGCGTCTTCTGCCGTTTCGTCGATATTAACGAAGCCGCCGGGCAAGTCGAACATTCCCCGTGCCGGTTCCTTCCGGCGTCGTGTAAGCAGGATTTCGCTGCGATCATTGACGATGACGCCCGCTACCGCTGCCGAGGCATTGATAAAGAGTTTTTGGCCACATTCCTCACATTGCAGGCAGTTTTCTTTTCCTGCCCGAAAAGCGTCGGCGCCGCACCAGGGGCAATAATGCAGTCGTCCGGAAAGAAAAGACGGATTCATGCGGTATCCAATACTGCATTTTGGGATTTGCTCATGACGGAACGCAGGGGAATCTTATTCGACAGGTTGTTCCTGTTGAGAGGGAAACAGTGACGATGGATCCGGTTGCGATTGCGATTGCGGTTGTGTGGGGAAATTGGGGACGATGTTCGGATCGACGACATTTTCTACTTGACGATCCAGAATAGAGCCTCCACCGGATTCCGACTCAACAGAGGTGGTCAGGATGGCTGCGAAGACGCACAGTACTACCAGCGAACCGGCAAGCGTCCATGTGGCTTTTTCGAGGAAATCGGCGGTCTTTCGCACTCCCAAAATCTGGTTGGACGACGAAAAATTGGCTGCCAAACCTCCGCCTTTGGAATTTTGCACCAGCACGATGAGTACCAAAAATATGCAGACAATAACCATTAAAACTGTGATAACGCTATACATTTGAATTATTTTTTAGATGTTTTTAAAGACTGAATTTGTTGTGCAAAGTAAATATGTTTTTCCGGATTTTTCAAAATTAATTGTTCATAAATTTCGATAGCCCTGTCTGTTTCGCCTTGGCGGGCAAAAATCAGGGCGAGCGTTTCCGTTGCCGTTGATGGATTTACCTTGAGTTGTTCGGAGGTATGTACCTGAAAATGGGATTCGGCAGGTATTATTTTGGCAGGACCGGTTTGGAGAAAAGAATCAATCAGTTCGTCGGCGGTCTTGTCGGCCGGGCTGACGGCTGCCGGATTCCCGTGCAGGTAACGGTACAGTACGCTCCGGTTGCATACGCACCATGCCGAGCGGGTCAGTTGTTCGTCGAAGGTATGTTGTCCGCTTGTTTTCAGTCCATGCAGCAATAACTGGTGCGCCGTGTGGAACCACGGGCAGGTTTCGCTCAGGCGCCGGAGTTCATCGACGAAGGAGGTCGTCTGTTCGGGATGGCTTACCAGCCTGTTCAAGTCGTCTTTGGTCATGTCCGGTGATTAATTACCCATTTCCGATATGAATTTTACCCGGATCAACCGGATGTCTTCTTCCGAAAAGTCGTCTTCGCCGAGTTCCCTGATAGCGTCTTCGACGGATTCGGTTTCCGCTTTCCTGAAATAATTATAGATTTCGTCGCGGTGTTCATCGTCCAGAATCTGGTTGATGTAGTAGTCGAGATTCAGTTTGGTGCCTGAGTTTACAATCGCTTCGATTTCGGTGAGCAGTTCCGGAATATCGAGGTTTTTGGCTTCGCAGATGTCTTCGAGCGCTATTTTCCGGTCGATGGCCTGAATGATGTACACTTTCAGTCCCGATTTGTTGACGACCGATTTTACCACCATATCCTGCGGGCGGATAATTTCCTTTTCTTCCACGTAGGATTTGATGATATCGACAAATTCTCTGCCGTATCGTTGAGCTTTTCCTGCGCCGACCCCCGATATGTTTTGCATCTCGTTCATAGTGATAGGGTATTGTATGCACATGTCTTCGAGCGAGGTGTCCTGGAAGATGACGAAGGGCGGCAGATTTTTATGTTTGGATATTTTTTTGCGAAGGTCTTTCAGTATTTTGAAAAGTTCATCGTCCACAGTACTGCTTTTTCCCGACATGTTGCCGCTTGCCTCGTCATCTTCGGTACCGTATTCGTGGTCTTCCGAGAGCATGACGGAGTAGGGGTCGTCGAGGAATTCGCGTCCTTTCGAGGTGAGTTTCAGCAAACCGTAGTTTTCTATTTCTTTTTGGAGCAGACCGGCTACCAGCGCCTGACGGAGTACCATGTTCCAGAAGCGTTCGTCTCTTTCGTCTCCGCAGCCGAACATTTCCAGTTTGTGGTGTTTGTAGCTTTTGATGGCGCTGTCGGCATTTCCGGAAAGGAAATTGGCGATGTGTTCCGCCTTGAATTTTTCCTGCAATTCGAGAATGGCGCTCAATGCGGTGACCAGATATTGGTCGCCTTCAAACTGTGTTTTCGGATGGCGGCAATTGTCGCAGTTTTCACAGTTGGATTCGGTATATTCTTCGCCGAAGTAGTGCAACAGCAGTTTGCGCCGGCACAATGCCGATTCGGCGTAAGCGACGGTTTCCAGAAGGAGTTGCTTGCCGATTTCCTGTTCCGCTACAGGTTTGCCTTGCATGAATTTTTCCAGTTTCTGGATGTCTTTGTAGCTGTAGAAGGCGATGCAGTTGCCTTCGCCTCCGTCGCGTCCCGCCCGTCCTGTTTCTTGATAGTAGCCTTCGAGACTCTTGGGCACGTCGTAATGTATGACGTAGCGTACGTCGGGTTTGTCGATTCCCATGCCGAAGGCGATGGTGGCTACGATAACGTCCACTTCTTCCATCAGGAATTTATCCTGATTGGTGGAGCGGCTGGTGGCGTCCATGCCGGCATGGTAGGGAGCCACTTTGATTCCGTTTACCTGCAACTGTTCCGACAGTTCTTCCACTTTCCTGCGGCTCAGGCAATAGATAATGCCTGATTTGCCGGGGTGGTTTTTGATGTATTTGATGATTTCTTTTTCGACGTTGATTTTCGGACGTACCTCATAATAAAGGTTGGAACGGTTGAAGGAGGCTTTGAATACCTGTGCGTCCAGCATACCGAGGTTTTTTTGAATATCGTGCTGTACTTTGGGGGTAGCGGTGGCGGTGAGCGCCATGATAGGCGCTTCGCCTATTTCGCTGATGATAGGACGGATACGGCGATATTCCGGACGGAAATCGTGTCCCCATTCCGAGATACAGTGGGCTTCATCAATAGCGTAAAATGAAATAGTCAACTGTTTGAGAAATTGTATGTTGTCCTCTTTTGTCAGGGACTCGGGGGCGACATACAACAGTTTGGTCTTTCGACTCAGGATATCTTCCTTTACTTTGATGATTTGTGATTTGTTGAGGGAAGAATTCAGGAAATGCGCTACGCCGTCTTCGGACATGAAATTCCGCATGGTATCGACCTGATTTTTCATCAATGCAATTAACGGCGATATGATGATGGCCGTCCCGTCGAGCATTAATGCGGGCAGTTGATAACAGAGGGATTTCCCGCCGCCGGTAGGCATCAGTACGAAAGTATTTTTCCCCGCCAGTACATGCCGGATGATGGCTTCCTGATTTCCCTTGAATTTAGAGAATCCAAAATGTTTTTTCAGATTCTCGACTATAATGTTTTTTGCTGCTTTTGCCATTTACTATTAATCTTGTCTGTTTTTCTTGTTTTACGTTTAGTCGTCTTTACTTAAAGACTGAAAAAGTACTCCGATATGTATTTTCAAATTTAATGCCACAGACAGTTTTTTTTACTGACTGATTTTGCAAAAACCGGATATGACTGTTGCAAATTTCGCAAATTTACTTTTACGTATAGACTGTTTATCACGATGATATTGATGATGATTATAAAATGCAAATCTAAATTATTTTTGACGATAATAAATATTTTCATTTTTTTTTTTTAACAATTTGCCCAATAGAAGAAATTATTGCTGCAATAAAATGACTTTTCGACAAAAATAAATAATTTTGCGGTTTGTAACATAAAGAATCATGGTAAAAAAATCAACCGGTGAAATGTCTTTTTTGGAGCATCTGGAGGAACTCAGATGGCACCTTGTACGGGCGGCAATATCTATAGTGATCTGCGCGGTGGCGGCGTTCATATTCAGCCGTTTCATCTTCGATTTTTTACTTCTGGCGCCGAAAAATCCCGATTTCATCACCAACAAGTTACTGTGCCGGCTTGGTGAATATCTGAATGTCAAAACATTGTGTATTAACACCCATTCGTCGTTTGATATACAGAACCTTGCCATGGCGGGACAGTTCAAGGCCGATATCATGGTGTCGCTGATTACGGGCATGATTGTCGCCTTTCCGTATATCATGTGGGAAGTATGGCGGTTTGTTGCGCCGGCGCTCTACGAGAAGGAAAGGAAGGCCGCCAGGGGATCGGTCTGGCTGGTATCGGCGCTGTTTCTGCTGGGCGTCGTTTTCGGATACCTGATGATTGTGCCTCTGTCCATTGATTTTTTGGGCAATTACACCACCAGCGCTCAAATTTCCAATCATATCGCGCTCGACTCCTATTTCTCTACCGTAGCGTATGTCCCGCTGGCTACCGGCGTAGTGTTTGAATTACCGCTGCTGTTGATTTTCCTTACCAAGGTAGGAGCGGTCAATCCCGTTTTTTTGAGGAAATATCGCCGGCATGCATATATCGTGCTGCTGATTCTTGCCTCGATCATCACGCCGCCCGACGTCATCAGCCAGCTAATTGTGATGTTACCGTTGGTCGTATTGTATGAGATGAGCATCGTGCTGACCAGACGCGCCTACAAAAAACATCAGCAAATTATTGAAAACGAAAAATAATGGATATTGCATTGGAATTAGTGCCTCAGAGCGAACCGTATATCCGGGAACAGACGGAACTGATCGGACGTGAAAATTTTCCCATCTCAATTGTCAATTTTCCCGATTTGATACGTTTTGATATCCGGTCGTGGGAAGCCTGCCGGATGATCTCTTTTTCCCCGTTGAGTAAAATTCCGCATTTGCGTGCGATGGATTTCGATTTGCATCTGCCTTTTCCGCTTACCGGCTTTTTTCTTGATAACAAAATTGAAAAAGTCCTGGTGATTGAAGGCGACAAGCCGCAGGACGTCAAACGCAAGACTTACCCGGCCACCAGCATCGAATTGATCCGCAAACTGAAAAACGAAGCGCCCGGCGTCAAAATATACGCCGGATTTGACCCCTATCGTAACAATATCCGCTACGAAATGGAATATCTGATGCAAAAGGCGGAAGCAGGAGCGGAAGGTTTTTTCTCCCAGCCGTTTTTTGACCTGCGTCTGCTGGAAATCTATTCGGAATACATGTCGGATATGGAGGTCTTTTGGGGAATCTGCCCCGTGATAGGCGAGAAATCCCGTTTGTACTGGGAAATCCGCAACAGCGCCATTTTCCCGAAAACGTTTGAACCCACCATGAACTGGAACATTCGCTTCGGCAAACAAGTGATTGATTTCTGCCTGCAACGGCATTTCAACCTTTACCTGATGCCCATCAGAATTGACCTTGAAGAATACCTTAAAGGTCTGTTTTCCCATTGACGGCATAATGGAACGGAGTGAACTGGAACTGACGCTGCCCGCAGGTTCGTGGGAATCGCTGTCGGCAGCCTTGCAAACCGGTTGCGACGCCGTATATTTCGGCCTCGGAAATTTGAACATGCGCTCGCAATCGTCGGTGAATTTCACTTTCGACGACTTGCCCGAAATCGTGGAAAAATGCCGCGCCCGTTCGGTAAAAACCTGCCTGACACTCAATACCGTTATCTATGACGAGGACATGGACGCCATGTGCGAATGTCTTCGCATTGCCCGTCGCCACGGCGTCGACGCCGTGATTGCCTCCGATATGGCAACGGTTCTCCGTGCGCGGCAGGAAGGCATGGAAGTGCACGCCTCCACACAGTTGAATATCGGCAATAGCGAGGCAGTACGTTTTTTTGCACAGTACTGCGACGTAATGGTGCTGGCACGCGAATTGTCGTTGAAGCAAGTGGCCGCTATCAACGATTTCATTTCCCGCAACCGTATCACAGGTCCTTCAGGCAAGTTGCTGAAAACGGAAATGTTCTGCCACGGCGCTTTGTGCATGTCTGTTTCCGGCAAATGCTACCTGAGTCTGCACGAATACAACCGTTCGGCCAACCGTGGCAGTTGCGTACAAGTCTGCCGCCGCAGCTACACGGCCATCGACAATGAAACCGGACGCCGGCTGGAAGTGGACAGTCCGAATATCTTTTCGCCCAAAGACCTCTGTACGGTCGGTTTTCTGGATCAATTGGCAGCGGCGGGCGTCCGTGTCTTTAAGGTGGAAGGACGTGCGCGAGGGCCGGAATATGTAAAAACGGTAGGAGAATGTTATCACGAAGCGCTGAAAGCCTGTTGCGAAGGATGTTATACGGAAGAAGCCATACGGCAGTGGCAGAACCGGCTGCAAACGGTTTTTCATCGTGGATTTTGGGACGGTTACTATCTGGGCAAAAGTGTCGGCGAACTTACGGATGCATCCGGGTCCAAAGCTACCCGAAAAAAAGAATATGTAGCCGTGTGCAACAACTATTTCTCAAAAATCGGCGTAGGCGAATTCCGAATGCAGTCCGGCCGCCTGGCGACCGGTGACCGGATTCTGCTTATCGGACAGACTACAGGCGTGGTAGAGATGGAAGTACCTGTCATACGTGTCGATTTGCAGCCGGCAACGCAAGCCGTGAAAGGCGAAGTTTTCTCCATGCCGGTGCCCGTGCTTGTCCGGCGCGGCGACAAGGTTTATCTATGGAAAGACGTTTAAACCGGTCTTTTAACCGCAAATGGCATAAAGTTCTCCGAAGTTTTTTTACTTGTAGCCGAAACGGACGGAATGGCTGTCTCAAAATGAAAAACGAATCCACTAAAATTCGTGTAATTAGTGGATAAAAACCTTTAGTTGGATTTTTATTCTTATATTTGTGCTTAATTACATCAGGATATTTATTAAAGATGAAATAAGATGACACGACGTTTTTTTAACACCACAGGACCATGTAATCCGGAAGAACATTACATGTTACCTCCTGAAGACCGTTTAGTTGGAGCGCAATTAAAACGTTATATAAAAAATAAATTGTACTGGGTACTTCATGCGCCGAGACAAACGGGAAAGACCACATTTCTCCAAAGTTGGGCACGCGAAATCAATGCAGGCGAAGAAGCCGTCGCCTGTTATGTGAGCGTCGAGAGATGCGACAGGGTTTCAGAGGCAAAAGAGGCAATGCCTGCTATCTGTGGCGCTGTTCGCGATTATGCAAAATGGAGCAGATTGTCTGTTCCGGTTAGTGATGACCCGAATCATTTTTCAATGTTAGGAAGCATTCTTAACAATTGGTCGGAATTAGTAGCCCCCAAACCATTGATTGTTTTATTCGACGAAGTGGATGTGCTTGTTGACGAAACAATGGTCAGTTTTTTACGACAGTTACGCGGAGGTTTTGCTACTCGCGGAATTGGTAATTTTCCTGTTTCCATTGCATTGGTAGGTATGCGCGACTTGAAAGACTACATTATTGCGGCCAAAGACGGGAAGTCGGTCAATCCGGGCTCGCCGTTCAATATCAAAGAAGATTCGGCTGTCTTATCGAATTTTGTGAAAGATGATGCAGTCAAATTATTTGCCCAGCGAACGGAAGAAACCGGGCAGCAAATCACCCGGGAAGCGCTTGATTATGTCTATGAGCAGTCCAA
>JAIRLS010000169.1 GCA_031259205.1 Bacteroidales bacterium
AGTTTTACAGGTATTATAATACAGACTTTCCTCTTCAAGCTATTCGTTTAGACTCACATTCTAAATCGACAGAAGTTAGCTGACCAGTTTGCAAAATCGGGATACTCTGTTCACCACAACGATACGGGACTGAACAACTATCGATAAAATTATGCCCTGTATGCTTATTTATTGGTCAATACATTCCAAATGATAACTTCTCAACAGATGGCCTGGGAGATGTAGAAGTAATCGAACAGATGCCGGTTATCAAATATCTCACCATCCTGCGAAAAAAACTAATAGAAAGTATAATCGCCATGCGCGATGCGGAAATGAACATAGTAGATATCGCTGATAAAACCGGTTTATCCATACAAACTGTTAAGAAAATAATATGAACAAATCTTTATTAATCGAACTGTTCCTGTTCTATGCCCGGTTCCCGGACAGGGAAGGCATAAATATCCGTACTTTTTCTCTCCCGGACAGCCTGGGCATACAATACCTGCTCTCTGAAACCAATATAGACTTGTCGATGAACGATGAAACAAAGGGACATCAGGAAACGACAGAAGACAGTACGTCGGGTAGCGGCAGCCTGAATGCAGGATATGAATCCGCAGACGAAACGGTGGAAGAGGTAAAGGAGATAGATCGAAGGCCCTTTCGGATTCCCGTCTGGGTCTGGTGGGTAGCCGGCGCGATCGGCGCCGGCTTTATAGTGTTTAAGGCAAAAGATTGGTTAAAATGGTTTGGTTAGTTTTTAGATTAGCGTGAGTAAGCAGCCGCCTTGTCCGTGAGAATAGTGCGGCTTTTATGATGCAGTCAATAGTACCCTTAATATTTATTGTAACAAAAATGTTCCAAAAAAAATTGGTCAGTTGAAACAAATCCGTTACATTTGCATAGTTCAATTAAACAGAGAGATCTTTTACATCATGAAGTATTCAGAATTTTACAAGTTGATAGAAGCCGAAGGTTGGACTATCACGAGGGGGAAGAGGCATTATAAATATGTTCACCCTGTAATTAAAGGCTTCATTTCTGTCGCTCGTCATAAATCGCAGGAAGTTCCGGATGGGACTCTTGCTAAAATGATGAAAATAGCCGGAATGAAAAAGTAAAAGTCTTTTGCCACTCCTTTCGGGGAGTGGCTTAATTGAACAAAATAGTTATGTATTATATATAAAGAATAAAGAGTATGAAAACAATTGTCGCAATTATTGAAAAAGCTTCCGATGGAGGGTATGGTATTTATACTAATGACATCGAAGGAGGCATTGGTTCCGGGTTAACTGAACAGGAAGCCAGAGAAGATTTTTTGGACGTTGTGGAAGAACAGGCTGAACATACGAAGGAAGAGTCTGGGCAATATCCGGATTGGTATACTGAAGGTTATACAGTGGATTTTCAGTATGATTTTTCAGGCTTTTTCAAATCTTTTCCATTTATCAATATTTCAGCTTTTGCCAAAGCGGTCGGGATTAATCCGTCTTTAATGCGCAGATACAAACAGGGTTTGGCATTTGCCAGCGAAAAGCAAAAATCTGCTATTCAAACGAAATTCAATGACATCATAAATCAAATGAGTGCGGTGCAATTTTAAAAGACCTCTTTTTAATTGAACACTTGCATCGCCTTTTTATTGTAGAGAAGCCCTGGTATCAACCGGGGCTTTTCATAACAGCTTTTGAAGCTTCTTTGGATGATTCCGGTATTTCTTAAAATCCCTCTTAAATTGTGTGCTGTAATGCAGTATTTTCATTCCTCTATAATGTAGACAGTGTTTTATGTATAAAATGAGTTTTTCACCTATCTCATTATTTTCCAACTATTTATTAGCGTGCGTGCCCTAAACAGGTAATGCTTTGGAAACGAGTGAAATTCTTAAATCTGCCTCGATTTACCCTTGTTTCAAATAACTCAAATTATCGTTGACAAAGGTAACTGTTCTTTGGCGATTTGCCAAATTTATCTTTATTTATTTTCTATACGGCTTCCGGTCGGCGTCCTCCATCTTTTTCAGCAGTGTCACTTTTAGCCTGTCCAGAAACTTTGTTCTGTGTCCATCCGTCCGATTTTTAATGTTCATGAAGTAATTGGAAAACTCTTTTACCTCAAAATCAAATACTTCGCCCATCTGCCCGAACAGTTCTTTGAGGAAGGTATTGCCGTCGTTGATTTTTCTTGCCGCATACAGAGCGTATATCAGTTCTACCCACTCGATGACATTGCCCGTCCATTTCAGTTTTGAACTTGGGTTTGGGTTTTCAGGCTTGCAAAGCGGACATTTTTGCTTGTCCTCCGCCCATTGTATTTGCTTCTCGACAAAAGCAAGCTGCATGTCAAGAAGCAGTATCGCTTTGCGGAGATAAAGCGCCTCTTTTTTTTCTCTGGTATCTTCGTCAAAACTGCCAGTTCAACGCGGGTATAAACAAGCGCGTTATGATATGCTACCCTGTTGGTGGAGGCCGCATTTTCCGAAAAAAGAAGCCTGAAAAATTTGTTATAACTGTTTTCCAGTACCCAGGCGTCAATGTCCGTACCTTTTTGTGAAGCCTCCCGCAATGCGAGGAATAACTTCGTCGAAATGAATTTCTTCATGTGTTTATGAATTAAATGATTGATAAAACAACAAAAAGCCTCCCACCGGAAGGAGGGAAACTCTTTGTTTTACAATTAATATTATTAGGCTGTTTACATGCCGGCGTCCGTTTGGTTGGAATGTTTTTTTGTCCGCTTCGCCTGTTTTAACTTTCCGTATGCTTCGTTTGCCTGACGAGTTTTTTGCCACAGTTATTGCTGTTCATTATCAAAAAAGCGCCATTGCTTTTCACTGTTGAAGATAAACAAGCGGGGAAAATGTTTTACCTTGTTGCTGTTTCCTTTCTCGCCTCCAACTTCATCCGTACCCTGTCAAATCCGTAGTACACCAGCGGGATAACAATCAGCGACAGGAACATCGAGCTGGCCAATCCGCCGATGACTACCCAGCCGAGACTGTTTTTCCATTCTGCGCCAGCGCCTTTGGCGATGGCAATCGGTAACATGCCGACGATGGTCGCGATAGTTGTCATCAGAATGGGGCGGAACCTTTGCTGTGTGGCTTGGAGCAGGGCTTCCTTCACCGCCATGCCTTTTTCCCTTAGCTGATTGGTGAAATCGACGACCAGAATAGCGTTTCGGGCAACCAAACCGATAAGGATTATCATTCCTATCATGGAGATAACACTTAGCGACGACATGCTTAATCCCAACGAAAAGAATACGCCGATAACGGCAAGAGGTATGGAAAACAGGATGACAAACGGATGCAAATAGCTGTTGTAAAGCAATACCATGATAAGATATACCAGAGCAAGAGAAATCAACATGGCAAGTCCCATGTCGCCGAAGCTCTCCTCCTGCATTTCCATGTCTCCTCCATATTCAACGGTGACGGACGGCGGCAAATCAATCTTTTCAATAGTGGCTATCACCTCATCGCCCACGTCTCCGCTTGAACGTCCTGTCACCTGGGCGCTCACAAGCATGGAGGCAGTGCGATTATGCCTTTCAAGTCGCGAAGGGGTTTCGCTGTCTTCAATCGAGGCAATCTGTTTCAGCCTGATTTCTTCTCCCTGCGCATTCATCACGGAGAAATTTTCTATATCAACCTTGCTCTTGCGGTCGAATTTATCCAAACGAATATCAATATCGTACTCGCGGTCGCGGTTGCGGAATTTCACGTCGGTATTACCTGCATAAGCATTATTCAACGCCTCTCCCAAATCGGATTGGGAAACGCCGAGGCGAGCCATCTTTTCGCGGTTGAGCCGGATGGATATTTCGGGGCTTCCGGCTTCTACCGAGACTTTCAAGTCGGTAATACCTTTGATTTTACTCAATTCTTCCATAATTATACCGGAGGCGTGAAAAATGCTATCCATATTTCTCCCCAGCACGTAAAACTGAATGGGTGCATTGTCGGATCCTCCGAAAAGTGCGGAAGGCGCTGTGGTGATTTCTGCTCCAACGATATGCTTTTGAAGCAACAGCCGGGTTTGCTGCGCGTATTCGTCTTCACGCACGTTACGTTTATCGTATGGAATCATTTTCACATGTATTTCGGATTTGTTAGCCTGAGCAGCGCCGTCTTTCGCTATGCCGACGGTGGAGTAATATTCGACGATAAGCGGGTCGCGCTTTACTATTTCCTCTGCCTGAAGGGTCAGCAGGTTGGTTTGCTCAACGGTGGCGTCTTTGGGCAGCTTCAGGTAAACGAAAAACTCGCCCTTGTCGCCTGCGCTGATAAATTCGCTTCCGATAAATCCGCCAACAACCAGCCCCAGCGACGATACGAATAAAAGCAGTGTGACGCCGAACACGATCAGCTTATGGTTGAACGACCATGCCAGCAGGTTTCTCATGCCAAGGGCAAAACCGGACATCGTTTTCTCGAACCGCGACGCAAATTTTCCTGTAACCGTTTCAGGGTTTATCTTCTGCAGTTTACTGTAACGCGACGACAGAAGCGGGATAAGGGTAACGGCCACCAGCAGGCTGACTAATGTCGAAGACGCAATCACAATTGAGAACTGACGTAAAAAGCCGCCCAGCATGCCACCGGTCATGGACAGCGGAATAAATACGGCTACCAGTACCATTGTCAGCGAAAACACCGACCCGCCTATCTCTTTCAGCCCGTCAATCGTTGCCTGCCATTTGCCTTTGCCCATTTCCAGATGGCGGTGAATGTTTTCGATTACCACAATGGCGTCGTCCACCAGAATGCCGATAACCAGCGACAACGCAATCAGCGTCATCAGGTTGAACGTACAGCCTGCAAGGTACATGACCGCAAAAGTGGTCGCCAATGACGCGGGAATGGAAATCATCACAATCAGCGAATTGCGGAAGCTGTGCAGGAACAGCAGCATGGCTAACGCTACAAACAGAATAGTCATTAGAAGGTCTTTAATTACGGAATCGGTCGCGGCGACCGTGAAGTCGGACGAGTCGTAAGCCGCCTGAAGGGCAAGGTTGATATGGCTGTGTTGCGTCTTTATTTTTTCAACGGCTGCTCTTACTTCTCTCGAAACGCTTACCGCGTTGGCGTCGGGCTGTTTCTGTATGGCTATGCCGACGGAGTTTTCTCCGTTGAAACGGAAAATGGAAGATATGTCTTTTTGACCGTCCACTACGAATGCCACATCGGATACCTTGATAACGGAACCGTCAGGGAATGCTTTCAGCACAATATTTGCAATGTCGCCTGTTGAGCGGTATTTCCCCGACAGACGCACGAGTATCTGTTTGTCTCCGTCATTTATTTTTCCTGCCGGGAAGTCTGTATTCGACGCCATCAGCACGGCCGACACTTCGGATATGGAAAGTCCATAAGCAGCCAGCCGTTTCCCGTCAACATTGACCTGTATCTCTCTTTCGCGTCCGCTGGCGAGACCGATTCGGGCAACTCCCGGAATGCGTTCGAGCGTCGGCCTGATTTCGTTGTCAACCAAATCATACAGCGTCATTTCGTCTACGTTTGCCGTAACGCTCAGGTTTATAATTGCCATTTCGTTCATATTGAAAATATCAACGGAGGGTTCCATCACCGTTTTGGGTAACTCGCCGCGTATGGCTGTTACTTTACGCTACGCCTTTTGCGCGGCTATATTCATGTCTGTCCCTTCCTTAAATTCGGCGATGATATACGAAAAACCCTCCATAGACGTGGTGTTAATACTTTCGAGATTTTCCAGCGACGTTACCACATCTTCTATCTTTCGCGATACGGAATTTTCCACTTCCGAAGGACCTGCTCCAGGGTAAACGGTGGAAACAGTAATGATCGGCGTTTCCATTTTAGGAAACAATTCCTGATTCAGCTTGGTGTAAGAAATCAGACAGGAACCTATCAATATGGTGAACAGTACGGTAACAATGGCAGGACGTTTTAATATTAATTTTAACAAATTCATGGCTGGTACCTCCTACTTTATGATTTCAATACTCTTTCCGTCCGTCAAATTGATTTGACCAGCAACGACAACCACATCACCCTGATTCAACCCGCCTGGAATCTCTATAAAATCATCGAAAATTTTGCCTATGGCGATTGCCTGTTTGAAAGCCCTGCTATCTTTCACTACATACACTTCGGGATTTTTCAGGCTTCAATGATGGCTTTACGGTTTATAACAAGCCGGTTGTCCGTTGTGCTGCCGTCAGGCATGAAATTCGCCGATGCATACATACCAGGTTTGAGCCGTCCGGCATTTTTACCCGAAATGAGGATTTCGACCTGGTAGATTAACCGGTCGTTACCTTTTGAACCGATAACATCTACCGTTCCCGTAAATTCTTCACCGGGCAGTATGTCGCTGCTTACGGTAACTTTATCGCCTTTTTTAATCCTGTAAACCTCTTTTTCGGTAACAGTTACCACCAGCTTTAAGCCGGAAGGATCGATGAAATCCGCCACCTGCATACCGGCACTGAGCAGTGTTCCTTCTTCAAAATAATCGGTTTCCAGTATGCCGTTTGCCGGAGATACGACCGTCGTACTTGTCAACTGGTCTCTCAGTTCGGTTACATTACGTTGCGCTTCGCGATACGTTACGAGGATGGCTTCATACTCGCACTGCGTTACGGCTCCGGCTTCGGCAAGTTTTTTATAGCGTTCCACATCGTTGGCGGCGTTAGCCAGATTCTGCTCGGCAAGCCCCAGCGATTCTTTCACCACGCCGTTCTCTACCTGAGCGATAACAGTCCCTTTACTCACAGGGTCGCCCGTCTTTTTATACTTTTTCAGCACGATTCCCTGAACTTTTGAGTAAAGCGTTACTTCGTTCCGCGCCTTGATTCGCCCGTCAACAGCAATGGCATTATTCATGTCTATATACCGAACCTCGCTTACCCGGACGGGAACAACCGGATTAACCTCCAATGAACGTTCGGCAGCCGTTTCTATCTCACTTTTATTGGATACGAGTTTCCAAGCCGTAAATCCAATCACACATGTTGCAATCAGGATATTTCTAATTATTTTTGTATTCATTTTACTTGAATTTTATTTGATTGTTTAACTTCATTTATTTCTTAACTCTTATCTTTCAGTTATTTTCAGCAACCCGCCCAGCGTTCCTTAAGTTCAGCTTTGAAACAGTTCACAAGTTCGTAAGTATAAGCCGCCTGCGCTTCGCGGTACGACTTTTCGGTGTCTAACAGGTCGGTAATGCTGTAAAGTCCTTTGTGGTAGAGCATGACGCCCTGCCGATACGATTTTTCGGCAACCTCCATGTTTTCACGCTGTGCGCCTGCCGATTCGCGACTGACCTGCATCTGTAAACGGGCGTTATGCAGCTCGTTCAACATGCTTTGCCGCTGGAGTTTGATTTCTTCTTCCGCTTTTTCCAGCCTGAAGCGGAACTGGCGTATCTTGTGATGTTTCACTCAGCCGTCGAAAAGGGGAACGCTCAACTTTACGCCGAAATAGACGCCAGTAGACCAGAAATTACTATTTCCCAAAGTGAGTTCTTCATTCTCGAAATTGTGACTGTACGAGGCGAATAGCGAGAGCGCGGGCAGGTACGACTGCCGGAGCTGCTTTATTTTCAACTCGTTCGTTTTCTTTTCGTTGTCCAGAATTTGCAATTCGATTCTGTTGGATACGTCATAATCCATGTTTTCGGGCAAGAGCGCCGCCAACGAAGCGGGCTGCATCATTTCTTCCACTTCAAAATCATATTCCAACGGCATACCCATTAGTATTTTTAGATAATTTTTCTGTTGGGCGAGCGTGGCGAATGTTTTCCTGATATCAACATTCATGTTACTAACATTGACTTTCATCCGGTTAAGTTCTACTTCGCGGATAATGTTCTGCGTCACCCGCAATTCCATTTTGCGATAGATGGAATCCATGATGGCAAGGGTTTCGACGTTACTTTTCAGGAGTTTTTGTGAATACACAATGTCGTAAAAGGCGTTCCCGATGTTGTAAATCAGTTCTTCTCGTGTCATGTTCTTTTTCAATTCGGCAAGTTCCCGCGCATTCCTGCTTATTTTTATGCCGGTAAATAGTCCCGCATCGAAAACGACCTGTTCAAGGTCAATTCCCGCAACGGTGGAATACTTGACGCCCAGCTCAACTCCGATGTTTTCTCCCTGCGCTCCGAAGAAGTCTCCCGGCATGTATGTAACAGGCAAACGCAGGTTGTTGGTGGCGGATGCCGAGCCGTTTACCTGCGGTAATAAAGCGCCTTTGGCTTCCTTGTGCAAAGCAGATGCTTCTTCCGCACCGAACTGGGCTTTATGCACTTCGTAGCTGTTCTCCAGCGCATAGCGGAGGCGTTCCTGCAAGTTGAACGTTGCGGGCTTGCTCTCCTGCGCAGGGCTTTCCTGCTGTGCGGAAAGCCTGTGCGCTACTGTCAGGGTTCCCGCAATGATGAATAAGATTACTTTTCTTTTCATTGTGTTTCAATTTTTAATTTTTTATACTGTTATCTTTATATAGATACATACCTATCGGTAGGTATCTACTTATGAAGACAAATGAAGAGGGAGAATATTTTACAGTTTAGCAAAAAAAGTAGATTTCTTATTTTACGATTGATTATCAACGTTACTGTTCCAAAATACAGGCGTATAATTCCGCCAGCCGCTTGCGTAGATGCAATACGGCGTAATGCTTTCTTGACAGCAAGGTATTCACGGGAATACCGGTGATTTTGGATATTTCTTTTACGGGAAGCCCCTCCAGTTCGGTCAGTGCAAATATTTCGCGCTGTTCCGGCGGGAGTTCGGCAAGGGCGTTTTCCAGTTCTTCCCATACCTGCGAGCGAAGGTATTCCGTTTCGGGCGACGGCGACGGTTCGCTGTTGAAGAGAACTTCCGAAAAATCCCGCACGATTTCCTCCTCGCCTTCGTCATTTGAGTAAACAACAGACATTTCTACCTCGTGCTTTTTGATGCCGTGATTGATAATTGTGTTTCGCGCCACGCGATAGAGCCATGCCGCCACGTGCTCAATCGGGTTCATGGCGGCATTGACCGTTTTCGTCAACTGGTAAAAAACATCCTGCAGAATATCTGCATCCTCACGGTTATCTACTCGCTTGCGGATAAAGGATTTGAGTTGCGGATGATATTCTGCAATCAGTCGTTCGAGGTAGTTTTTGTTCGCTTCCGACACGTCAGTCTTTCTTCTCGGGTTCTTCTCTGTCGAAAAAATCGCGCCCAAAGCCGTGTCCATGTCCGAAGTGCCGGTCTTTGATAAACTCCCTGCGTTCTTCATCGCTCATGTTTTGCCATTTTTCGCGGATGCGGTTTTTGTGATGTCCGCCCTTTCCTGCAAACATTCGACCATCGCCGCCAAAGCCGCCGAACAGCATACGGCACAATGCAAGTAACCCCAAGGCCTGCCAAAAGTTAATGGAGGCAATTCCGAAAATCTGCGGAAGCAAAGCGTTCCACAACAACATGACGACAGCGCCGAATCCGGCGGCTATTGCCGCCGATCCCAAAAGTACACGGGCCCAAATGTGAAAATTCTTATTCATCTCTATTCAATTTTAATTTGACTGTTTTTTTAAACCATTCTCTATTTATAGAGACAAACGAGAAGGGAAAATATTTTATACGAATAGAAAAAATATTTTGGTAATTCAAAAATTAATCATCAATTCGAACGATTGCTCCGCCGGAAGTCATAGAATAATTCCCGTCACAATACAAATCCTGTAATGTTTGATTGACGATCAATAAATGGTTTCTCAAATATCGCATAAAATGCTTTTGAATATAACCTGTACAGTACCTTTGCGATTTTCATTGATGTTTTGTGTGTTTTCATACCAATTCCGTTTCCAAAAGCAGGATATTATTACGCAATTCCTTCGCCTTTTCGCGCGAGATCCGTCCGTCTTCAAACATGGACTGGATATTATCTCTTTCAATTTGAAAGGCTTGTGCGACAATCTCTATTATCTTCTTCTCAATATCATCGTTGCCGGGCAACTTTTTAGAGAGGAAAATCCTGTTCTCAATTAGCATCTCTGTAAACAGTAAAGAAGATTCATATTTGTGTAGCGTATTTTTCAACTCGTCGCTGTTGTCTGCAGTCTGTCGTTCTTTTAAGCATTGAATGACAAACATATCGTTTGATTTTCGCAATTCAATGATTCGGAGGTTTTCGTTCAAATTCCGGCTACGTTTCAATTTGATTTTTCTGTTTTTTATAATTTTCCGCAGAAATCTTGGCAACAAATCGTATTTCTTGCCTGAAAGCAAAGCGATCTGTTTATCCAACGCTTCAACATACCGGATAGAAACAGAGATGTATGCTTTATCTTTATCAACCATTTGCACAGTATTCTGTTTTTCCCACAGCAAAGCCTGCATTTTTAGTTCTTTCTCTTTTTGCTTGTCGATATCGGCAAAATTATACCGGTTCTGTAAGGTTTTGATACGATCCCGATACTGACTTGTAATAGCCATAACCGGAAATCGGTTTTGTTTTGTAACCGATTTTTCGAGCGTTTCCACCACATTTTCAAGGATTTTGATGCAGGCTTCATTTTCTTCCGTTTTTTTGTCTGTATGTTCAGATTTTCCGACAACGTAAGGCAAAATAAAATTCGTAATGAAAAGCGAACACAGGATAACGCCGGTTGACAGCAGGATAATCAGCTCGCGCTGTGTGAAATACGTTCCGTTGCTCAGCAGGACGGGAATCGAAAGCACGCTTGCCAGCGTAACAGCGCCTCTTGCTCCGGAAAGGCTGAAAATCAGACTTGCTTTCCGTTTGCTTACCAGAGCGGCTGTATCGGAATACAATTTTTGCGGACAGTTAAATAAAACCAGACGAAACGGCTCGTGATAAAAGCCAGCGTTATCAACGTGACATATAGTATTAATTCCCATATAGATACAAGAAGAATACTGCTTTGCACGGTTTGCAGTATGCGCGGCAGTTGCGTACCCAGTATCAGGTAAACAACCGCTTCGAGGGTGAACGACAGTACATCCCAGATGCTTTTTGAGGCAATATTCAGGTTTGCCCTGTCGGGATTGAACTTGTCTCTTTTTACCGAATGGGCTACTCCTGCCGCAAAAACGGCACGGATTCCGCTTACCCCGATTGCTTCGGCAAGCAGATAAACACAAAAAGGCGTCAGGATTTCGAGCAAAATATGCAGCGTAACATTTTCCATTCCAAGCCGGCGTCTCCATTGCACAAAAATATATTTACATCCTGTAAAAACTGTTCCGGAAAGCAGGCCGCCCAAGCCGATTACGATGAATTGACCGGTAACGTGAACAGGCGAGAAAATCCCCGACACGATGATAGCCATCGCAAGCTGAAAGCTGACAATACTTGTAGCGTCATTGATAATGGATTCGCCAAAGAGAATATTCATCAACCTTGGAGGAACGGCTATCCGCTTTGAGACAGAAAGTACAGCCACATCATCGGTCGGTCCCAACGATGCAATTAGCATACACGCCGCCGCAAGCGGTATCACAGGTATTAGCAGATGCACAAAATATCCTATCCCGATAATCGAAGCGACAACAAGCAGGCAGGCAGTATTCAGTATCGGGCCTTTCAACGACCAGAATGTTTTTTTATCCAGCAACATGCTCGTATTAAATACCAAAGGGGCGATGAACAGGACAAAAAACAGGTCGGGATTAAGTTCGGTATCCAATCCCAACGGCAAAAATGAAATGCAAACCCCAAGTATAATTTGCAATACCGGTACGGATATTTGCGGGATAAAGCGGTGTATCAGATTGGATAAAAACACCGCCGCCAATAATATCAAAATGTATTCGAATGATAGCATGTTGCTTTTTTAGTATTAAAATATTTCTATTTATGCAGACAAATGAGTGGAGGAAATATTTTACGACTCTTTTCATCAGCGTTATAATTCCAAAATATCAGTGTATAATTCTGATAACCATTCACGCAGATGCAATACGACGTAATGTTTTCTTGGTTTTCTATTTCGTTAACATGCTGTATAAATTATCCCAATCCCGCTTTACTTCCAGTTTCGCCTCTTCCATATTTCTTCGCGAAAGAGCGCTGTTCATGGCAATACCATCGCTTACGTTCAGAAACAACATGGCAATATGGTCGTCCGGTAAAGTTGTTTTGATTTCCTTTTTTTGCTTGGCTATTCCAATAATTTCTGCCCATGCCCAACATTCTTTTTTTTTCTGAGCAAAATGGATTTCAAAAAAATCAGGAACATGGCGAATAGCTTCCGAAATGAAAATAAATACATTAGTATTTCCGGTATCTGGATTATCTATCCCCTCCGGAGAATCTTGCATTTTCTCCAGATAAGCCAGATAAAAGTCTTTTAATGAGGTGCGTGGAAATTTTTTATAGTCCATAATCGCCACATGGTTATAAAAATACCTTGTCGCTTCTTCGAATACCTGTTCTTTGCTTCTATAGTAATGATAAAAGGCCCCTTTTGTCAAGCCTACCTCACGTACTATATCACTCAATGATACCTCTTTATAACTGCTCCTAAGGAACATGTTTAATGCGGTCTTCAATATCTGCATTTTCGAATCTGTTGTCATAATACCTACCGTTTAGAATGTAAAGGTACGAGATTTTTTGAATTGTAAATTACGATATACAATATTTGTGTGTGTGTTTCCATTTTAGAAAACTCGTTTCCCGACGCAACTCACAGCCACTACCGATGCAAGATAAGGACATTCGCTGCAAAATCCTTTATTATCAATATCTACACAGCTACTTTTGCACTTGCATTAATATTGATGCAAGCATTTTAAATTAAAAGTAGTATGAATGAAAATTTGAAAGACCGGGACATT
>JAIRLS010000290.1 GCA_031259205.1 Bacteroidales bacterium
CTCTCTCCGGCGCCATGCCTGCCGCACCAACCAACAAATGCCAAAATCCATGCCCGAATTATTTTTTTGCAAAAATATACAAAAATAATGAAATACATGTAAAACAAATACGGAGATACCTTGAAATGATACACGTCAAAGTCAGGTTAAGAGATGCGAAAGAACTACGATATAACGGAGAATACTTTAAGCGAATAAAAAAACGGGATTGTACTTTAGGGCTAAAACTGCGATGAATTGAAAACGACAATAATACGGTCAATTAAAAAGGATATGTACGTGTCTTGCAGGGGTGATTCCTTCGTGCGAAATCTTTAACGTTAAATTTTCCTAAAAAAATATGAAAATCAAAAATTTTTTTTTACTTTTGTTTTTATGAATCGGATTATTTCCATATTGCTCTTGGCGCTGATAACGGCGGTTTCCGTCCGTCCTGTGCTGGCTTTGCATTTTTGCGGAGGAAAATTACATTCCGTTCATTACGGAAAATATCTATCGGAAATGTCTTGTTGCCAAACCAAACCGAAACAGGCGACCGGCCATACGGACAAGCGCGACGTAGTGCCGCAGAACGTGTATTATCAAGCCGTCAATGCTTGCTGCGCTAACTGCGGCCTTGCATTGTCCGCAGACGATTTCCGGTTGCAGCAGAAAACTGCGACGGTAATCTTACCGCTTGTTTCTTTCCTTTCATATCTTTTTCCGGAATTAACGCCCTCGTGCGACGACGGTTTTTCTCTTTCTCACAATCTTCCTCCGGGCAATAGGGCACTGTTGCCGGCAGACCGGCTTACGCGGTTCTGCATTTTCAGGATTTGACGCACGGTTGCCGTCATTATCGGCAGCTATCGGGATAATCCTTGCGATAATCCCTTATGTGATTTTCGGTAATTCTCCAAACAGATTTTTTTACTTGTATCAAATGATTCGTATAATCGGCATATTGTGTTTGTCGGCGTTGTCTTGCTCCGTTTTCGGGCAAGGCGATTCGCTGGACATCTATCTGAAGACGGCAGGCGATAACCATCCCGCCGTCAGAGCGGCTTTTTATGCTTACGAGGCGGCTTTGCAACGAATACCGCAGGCGGGCGCGTTGAATGATCCGCAATTGGAAACAGGATTTTTCTTTCAGCCGATGAACATTGTGGACGGCAGACAGATAGCTGATTTCCGCCTGATGCAGATGTTCCCGTGGTTTGGCGGACGCAAGGCAGCCCGCACGGAAGCCGAGCACATGGCAAAAATGGCATTTGAACAGTTCCGCGAAACGAGGGATAATCTCTGTCTGGAGATATATACCCGATGGTATGCCTTGTGTCGTCTGCAACAGCAACTTTCCTACATCAGGAACAATCGCGAATGGTTGCAGCAGATGGAAATGCTTGCTTTACGGAAATATCAGGCAAGCGCGGCGCTTCAAACGCTTGCATCCGGTGAAGGGAAGCGCGTGAAAGCGTCGGAAGACGCGAACAGTACGGGAAACGGCATGGGAGGCATGAATATGTACCAATCGTCCGGAAACAGTGCATCCGGAAACCTTCCGGAAAATGACGGAACGATGACGGCAATGAACATGGGCAGTTCGACGACAGGTATGGCGGGAGTGCTGCTCATACGGATCGAAGCCGAAGAACTGGACAATAATATCGAGAATCTTGAAGCGGAAATCCTTGCAGAAAAAGCCCGTTTCAACGTCCTGTTGAATCGTCCGGCGGAAAGCGCGGTTATTATCCCGGACACCCTCCGGCAGACGGTTCTTGCGGACAATACGGACGGATGGATACAGACCGTCGTACAGCAGAACCCGATGTTGAAAATGCTGGAAGAAGAACGGCTTTCCTATGAAGCGAAAACCGAAATGAACCGTAAAATGGGCTATCCGATGTTCGGCATAGGGCTGGAATACATGCTGATCGGAAAAACTAAGGAACAGACGGGAGCTACAAGTATGATGAACAGCATGAACGGCAAGGATATGATAATGCCGATGGTATCCATCAGTATTCCCCTCTACCGCAACAAGTACAGGGCAGCCCAACGGGAGAGCCTGCTCCTGCGGAAAGCGACGGACGAAAAATATACAGACATCCTCAACCAACTGCAAGCCGAACTGTACCGCTACAAACAGCAGACAGACAATGCTACCCGTAATATAACGCTCTACCGCAAGCAGGTTTCACTTACATACGCCGCTTGCGAGCTGTTACTGAGGGAATTTTCTTCCGGTAAGGCTTCGCTCTCGGATATTGTGCAGATGCAGCGCCGGTTGCTGGATTACCGCCTGAAAGAAACGGACGCTGTCGCGGATTATAATATTGCCGCAGCCAACATCCGTAATTTAATGTCACAGCTATATTATTTCGACAATAATGAATAACATGAAAATAAAACAAATCATCATTTACCTCTTGATTTTGGGCGCAGGCATAGCGCTGGGCCGGTGGCCGTTCGGCGACGCCGGCAGGCATGAAGCCCGCCATCTCAACGACACGGATGCCGGGGAGCAGGTATGGACATGTTCCATGCACCCGCAAATCCGGCAACCTAAGCCGGGCAAGTGTCCCATTTGCGCAATGAATTTGATTCCGCTGAAAACGGCGGGTACAATGAACAATCATACCGACGCTATTGTACTTTCCAATGAAGCGGCGGCTTTGGCGAATATCATGACCGCAACGGCCGTCCGCAGCCGGCCTGTCAAGAAGACAAGCCTGTATGGAATAATACGGCCGGATGAACACCGCCTGCACTCGCTGGTGTCGCATGTGAACGGACGCATTGAGAAACTGGCTGTCAACTTTGCCGGAGAAACAGTGCAAAAGGGACAAGTCATCGCTACCGTCTATTCGCCCGATCTGCAAATCGCTCAGCAGGAATTGCTGGAAGCGTTGAAACTGCAAGCGTCGCAACCGGCATTGCTCGCTGCGGCGCGTGAAAAACTCCGTTTGTGGAAATTTACCGACGCACAAATCAGCGAGATGGAGCAAACGGGAAAAGTATCGCCTCTAACGGATATTTTGGCGGATGCAGGCGGTATTGTTATTGCCAAGCGCGTTGAACAGGGTAGCTACGTTGTAGCGGGGAGCGTTATTTCCGAACTGGCAGACCTCTCCGTAGTATGGGCGCTGTTCGACGCTTACGAAACAGACCTTCCCTGGCTGCAAACAGGCAACCGGGCGGAATTTACAACGCCTGCACTGCCGGGACAGACCTTTAGCGGAAAAATCTCTTTCATCGAACCTTCGCTTGACGCCGCTACCCGCACGGCAAAGGTACGGGTAGAAATCGCCAATCCCCGTTTGGAACTGAAACCGGGAATGTACGTTAATGTCCTCGTACAGGCCGAATTGAAACAGTATGACAATAAAATCGTTATCCCGAAAACGGCTGTGATGTGGACAGGCAAACGTTCCATCGTCTATGTGAAGTTGCAAAACAGCGATATGCCGTCATTCCTGCTGCGCGAAGTAGAACTGGGGCCTTCGCTGGGCGACGCCTTTGTCGTACTGTCGGGCGTCGACGAAGGCGAAGAAGTGGTCGTCAACGGCGTTTTTTCCATTGATGCAAGTGCACAACTGGAAGGCAAACGCAGCATGATGAACGGCGGAAACGCTAAAAACGGGAAAAACCTTCAACATGCCGCGCTGACGGTACAGGGACTTTGCGACATGTGCAGGGAACGCATCGAATCGGCGGCAAAATCCGTGGCAGGCGTGTCGTCCGCTATGTGGGACGCGGCAAGCAAACAGTTGCATTTGAACTGCGATTCCGAAACAACCGTTGACGCCGTGTCACAGAAAGTGGCCAAAGCAGGACACGACACGGAAAGACATCGCGCAGACGGCAAAACCTACGGCGAATTGCCGGATTGCTGTCGATACCGTATGAATTAATTAATTTTAGTATTTATCTTTAAAACAAATAAAAATGAAAAAGTCCATTATTTTATTTTCAGTAATTTATCTAATAGCCGCCGGTGCATGTACCGGCAAAAGTAACACCCGGCAACAGGCCTCCGCCGGACATCCTGCCGAAGTGAGCCGTGTCGCGTTGAAAGTGAAAGGTTTGTGCGACATGTGCAAGTCGCGTATCGAGAACGCCGCGAAAAGCGTGGAAGGCGTTACTACCGCCGAATGGAACAGGGAAACGCAAGTGTTGGATTTGCATTTCGACGCTTCCGCAACTTCCATTGACGCGCTCAGCAAAGCCATCGCCAAAACAGGGCACGACACCGAAAAGGACATGGCGCCCGACGAGAAATATGCAGCTTTGCCGGAATGCTGCCTGTACAGATAGCCGGTATTGTCGAAAACGAAATGCTCATGTCCGGCAGGATGTGACGTTAATTTCATCTGTTGTTATGCTAAACAGGTTTATCAAATATTTTCTCGACAACAGGCTCATGGCCGTTTTGTTGTTGATCATCGTCATTTTGTGGGGATTTTCGGTGTCTCCCTTTGGCGGGCGCACCGGTTGGTTGCCGCGCGATCCCGTGCCTGTGGACGCCATTCCCGACATCGGCGAAAACCAGCAAATTGTCGCTACCGAATGGATGGGACGCTCGCCCAAAGACATCCAGGAGCAGGTAACTTACCCGCTCACTACCGCCCTGCTGGGGATTCCGGGGGTAAAAACCGTCCGTAGCACCTCCATGTTCGGCATGTCGTTCATCTACATCATTTTTGACGACGACACGGAATTTTACTGGAGCAGATCGAGGGTGTCGGAAAAACTCAACTCCCTGCCTTCCGGCACTTTGCCCGACGGCGTACAACCCGCTCTCGGACCCGACGCCACTGCTCTCGGGCAGATTTTCTGGTACACGCTCGAAGGACGTAATCCCGAAACGGGCGAACCTGCGGGAGGATGGAATCCCGACGAACTGCGGACAGTACAGGATTTTTATGTGAAATATGCCCTTTCGACAGCGGAAGGCGTGTCGGAGGTGGCTTCCATCGGCGGGTTCGTGAAGGAATATCAGGTAGATATTAACCCCGATGCCATGCGGGCGTTCGGCGTGTCGGTGATGGACGTGATGAACGCCGTGCGGAAAAGCAACATTGATATCGGCGCGGAAACCGTCGAGATGAACAGGGCGGAGTATCTGGTGCGTGGGCTGGGCTACATCCGCAGCGTCGCCGACCTTGAAGAGGCCGTGGTGACGGTGCGCGGCGGCGTGCCGGTAAAGGTGCGCGACGTCGCCTTTGTCAACATCGGCCCTGCCACGCGACGCGGCGGATTGGACAAGGAAGGCATGGAAGCGGTGGGCGGCGTGGTAGTAGCGCGTTACGGCTCTAACCCCATGCAGGTGATCGACAACGTGAAAGCCAAAATAGCCGAGATGAATGCAGGACTCCCCGTTAAAACGCTGGCAGACGGCGCCGTGTCCAAAGTGACGGTCGTGCCTTTCTACGACCGCACGGGGCTTATCAGGGAAACCGTCGGCACGCTCGAAACCGCGCTCACGCACGAGATCCTGATCTGTATCATTGTGGTCATCGTACTGGTGTTCAACTTGAGAGCCTCGTTCATCATCGCAGGCATCCTGCCGGTGGCTGTCCTCGCCACCTTCGTCATCATGCGCTATACCGGCGTGAACGCCGACATTGTCGCACTCTCCGGCATTGCCGTCGCTATAGGGGTGATGGTGGACGTGGGCGTGGTACTGGTGGAAAGCATCATGCGGGGCATGGAAGCTTCTCCGCCTGCAACCGGCAAGGCAAGAAGTCGCCGGATATACAAAAGCGTCAAGGAAGTGGCCGGAGCGCTCTCCACCGGCATGATGACCACCGTCATCAGCTTCTTGCCGATATTTGTCATGCAGGCGCAGGAAGGGAAACTGTTCAAACCGCTGGCTTTCACCAAGACTTTTGCACTTGTTTCGGCGTTTCTGCTTGGGTTTGCGCTATTGCCCACCATCGCCTGGTACGTCTTCGGATGGCGAGTCAGGTTCAAAATCTTCCAACGTCGCCTGTTTTCGAATAGTCCATTGTCCATTGTCAAGATAGTCCGTGTAGCGGCGTTGTTGGCGGTGACGTACCTTTTGACGGCGGAATGGCTGCCTGTCGGGACGCAGGCGGGATTCGGGATGAATTTCCTTTTCGTCGTCCTTGTGGTGGGCGCCATTCTGGGCGTCCTGTGGAGCTTGGTGATTTTCTACGAACGTATTTTGCGCTGGTGTCTGGCTCATCGTTGGCAATTCATGCTGCTGCCGTTGGCGACACTGCTTGCGGGAGCGTTGGTGTGGCGGAACATGGGCGAAGAGTTCATGCCAAGTCTGGACGAGGGGGCGTTCCTGTTGATGCCCACCAGCATGCCTCACACGGGGATCGAGCAAAACCGGCAACTGATCGCAATAACGGACAGGCGGATTACCGCTATCCCCGAAGTAGAACTGACCGTCGGCAAGTGGGGACGCGCCAACTCCGCGCTTGACCCTGCGCCGGTGCAAATGTTTGAAAACACGGTCAACTACCGTTCCGAATACGTACCGGACGAGAACGGTCGCCGGCAACGTTTCAAAACCAACGGCAAAGGGGAGTTTCTCATTACCGACGGCGACCGGATACGCCCGCTGACGGAGAAAGAGCGTTTTTCCCCGCCGAGGGAAGGATGGAGAAAGAGGCTGATTCCCGATGCACGCGGCGAATATTTCCGGCAGTGGCGCCCGCACATCAGGACGACGGACGACATCTGGCAAGAGATTGTGAACGTGGCGCATCTTCCGGGTTTGACCTCGTCGCCCAAGTTGCAGCCTATTGAAGCGCGGCTGGTGATGCTGTCCACCGGTATGCGTGCGCCGATGGGCTTGAAAGTGTTCGGCCCCGATCTCGAAAGCATTGAAACTGCCGGTAAAGCGCTTGAAGCGGCGCTGAAAGAGGCGCCGTCGGTATTGCCTGCTACGGTATTTTACGACCGTTCGGCGGGCGCCCCCTATATCGAGATTCGCCTGAACCGTCGCAACATGGCGCGGTACGGCATCACGGTAGCCGACCTTCAGGAGGTCATCGGGGCGGCAGTAGGCGGCATGACGCTCACCACCACTGTCGAGGGACGCGAACGTTTCCCTGTGCGCCTGCGCTATCCACGCGAACTGCGCGACAGTCCCGAAGCCCTCTCGCGCCTCGTCATCCCTACCGCCACCGGCGCACAGATACCGCTCGGTGACGTGGCCGAAGTCGAATACGCCAAAGGTGCGCAGATGATACAAAGCGAAAACACTTTCCCGACAGGATACGTTATTTTCGACAAAACGGAAGGCAAGGCCGAAGTAGATGTGGTACGGGAAACGGAGGAACTGTTGCGGGAGAAAATCCGCTCCGGAGCGTTGCAATTGCCTGCCGGCGTGTCCTACCGCTTTGCCGGCAACTACGAACAGCAGCAACGCGCCGCCCGTCGCCTGCTCATCATCATCCCGCTAAGCCTGCTGGCCATCCTGCTGATACTTTACTTCCGCTTTCGCAGCGTCACCGCGTCGCTCATCCATTTTTCGGGAGTGTTTGTCGCCTTTGCGGGCGGTTTTATCCTGCTGTGGCTCTACGGACAGCCTTGGTTCCTGGACTTCTCCTTCGGCGGCGAAAACCTGCGCACGCTCTTCCGGATACATCCCGTAAATCTCAGTATTGCAGTGTGGGCAGGCTTTATCGCTCTGTTCGGCATTGCCACCGACGACGGCGTCCTGATGGGCACTTACATCCACGACACCTTCAAGGAACGCAAACCGCGCACCCGCGAAGAAATACGCGAAGCAGTGATATATGCCGGACTGAAACGGGTGCGCCCCGCCTCCATGACCACCGCCACCGCCCTCATCGCACTGCTGCCCGTGCTTACCTCCACCGGCAAGGGCGCAGACATCATGATACCGATGGCTATCCCCACCTTTGGCGGTATGCTCATTCAGTCCATGACCATGTTCGTAGTGCCCGTGTTGCAATGCTGGTGGCGGGAAAATCTTCGCCGGCGACCGGGATAAATTCGGAACTCCTGTTGTGTCGCGAAAACGCATGGAGTGACGGCCAATGGATATGCTTTTTACAAATTGTCGGAAGTATAATTTTACACCGGCCGATGTCATTTGTTTTTCACGTCGTCGGCAAATACCTGTAAATAGGCTTTTCCGTTTTCAGCGTCGTTCTCTGTGACGTTGCCCTTGCAGAAAACGAGTCGATGGCTCACATTGTCAAAAGCCAATTGCGTGCTGTCGGTTACCCATCCGAAACCGTTGTTGAAATCGTAGAATGCAAAGGATTTGACGGGAGAAGCCAAAATATCCTTACCGAAACGGTAATCGTCGTTGCGGAGGCCCAACTGTCCGAGAATGGTGCAGGCGATGTCTGTTTGTGAAACAACGGTGGTGACGACGGTATCGGAAACGGCAAGGGCGCCTCCCGTCCATATCATCGGGATGTGAAGCCTTTCAGGTTCATAAACGGCAAGGTTTCCAGGCCATCCGGTACCGTGATCTGCCGTAATCACTACCAGCGTGTGCGGCCACCAGTCGGTGTTACGGGCAGCCTCAATAAAAGCGCCCAACGACCGGTCGGTATAGCAGGCTGAATTGATGAAACGTGTTTCATCATCGCTGCCTTCAAAGACAGGCGGCATTGGCACATCGAACGGCTCATGACTGCTCAGGGTAATCATCGATTTGAAAAAGGGCGGCGGGCTGTCGTTACAGTGTTCCAGCAGTTTCTCAAATACATAATGGTCGGGAACGCCCCATTTGGCGCTGTGGTAGGTTTTGGAAGGAAAAGCGCTGCGGTCGGTAATCCGGTCGTAACGTGCATGGTTCAAATAGGAACGGATATTGGAAAATTTGTTGTCGAATCCGGAGATATGTTCCGTATGATATCCGGCTTTCTTCAAATCTTTGCTTAAACACGGCAACCGGCGGGTTTTTTCGGAGAAAGCAATCACACGTGCCACAGGATGGGCGGGATATCCGCTTAGGACAGCCAGCAAACCCTTATCCGTACGGTCGCTGGCAGAATACATGTTGGAAAAGACAATCCCTTCCCTGCATAGCCGGTTAAGGTAAGGCGTAACGTCCGGTTTTCCGCCCAAAGGTTCTATCAACCGGTTGGAAAAACTTTCCAGCATGATGACGATGATGTTGGGACGCTGTTCTTTCAGCAAAAGAAGTGTCGTTTCCTGTGCGGGATAATTCTCTGAAAACAGTCTTTCTGCCTTATCGTTTTCCATAAAATGATAAACGTTCACTTTTCCGAAATAGCTTAGTGATTTAATGGCGTTCCACACCACATTGAGGGAAGCGTGGTTGGCAAAGAGATTCGTCGGGTGGTGAAATACGAAACTGACGTTCATCGGCGCTACGCCAAGGTTTCCACGAATAGGAAGAATCATCAGCGTACCGGCAAACAAAAAAATCGGAATGCCTGCCCATCCTGCCTTTGAAGAAGACTTGAGAAGCGTAACCCGAAGGATAACGCGGTACGCCTGCCACAGGGCAGCGACCAGAGCCGTCAGCAATAACAGCAGAACGACAAGTTTCGACATATCGGTGGAGGCAAAAGCTTCTTTGGGCGTTTTGAGATACATTAGCGGAGTGCTGTCTAACCGGAAGCCCCAATACCCATACGTTTCCATATCCGCTACTGCCGTGATCCCAAAGACAACCGTAAAGAAAAACGCATAAACCGACACTATCCGAGCAACGGTTTTGCCTCTCGTAAAGGCGGTGACGACAAGAAGCAAAGCGACGCCTGCCGACAGGTAGCCGCTCATCGCGGTATCCATCCATGTACCATAGAGCAGCACATTACCCCATTCGCCGAAACTCATCGAAAAGGACAAAGAGTGGTTATAGCACATGAACATCAACCGGATAACCGCAAAAAACAATATCCAATAT
>JAIRLS010000352.1 GCA_031259205.1 Bacteroidales bacterium
CCGCAGTAAGTTATTCCCCGAACAAAGCGATAAGAAATGAAAAAAAGTTATTTATGGCTCATTTGCGGCATATTGTATGCCTGTACCGGTAAATCTTCGCTCGACGATTTTTCATCCGCTATTATTACGAATATGCCAACGGAACGGCCTTCCTGTCACAGTGGAAATGGTACGATCAGGCAGGAGTGGAAAAAGAAAGCGCGATCAGTTTTTCGCACGACGGATGGAAAACGGCGGGCGTCGCGGTTATCAATACCCTGACGGAAGATACCCTGATCCTGACGGATTTCGCAGGAATCGTATACGAACTTGCTATCGCCGCACAAAAATAATGGAAAACGTAAATCATTTTAAATTAAACCCTCATATATAGAATCATTATGAAAATCAAGTATTATTTAATCGAAAACCTGATGACGCCCGCTCCGGACGACTGCCGGGCGCAGGTAACCGGTTACGAAAGCGTCACCGAAAAAGAAATCATCGAGTACATCACGCGCAAGGGGTCGAGCATCACGCCGGCTGCCGTCAAAGCCAACTACGAGGAGATCATCGGCGCGCACGAGTATTTCCTGCAACAGGGCTACGGCGTCAATACCGAGTTTCTCAACGTGCGTCCCGCCATACAGGGCGTGTTTCGCGACAAGGACGACAAGTTTGACCCCGCCCGCCACCGGATCCGCTTTCGGGCAACCCTGGGCAAACGCTACAACCGCACCTCCGACGAGGTGAAAACCGAAAAGACGGAACCGGTCGTCAATGCCCCGCTGCCACAGGCGCTGGAGGACATCGCCTCCGCCACCGTCAACGAAACCGTCACCCCGGGCGGAACGGCAACCCTGACAGGCGTGCGGCTCAAATTCCGGCAGGACGACCCGCAACAGGGCATCTTCCTGATTGCCCCGGACAAAACGGAGCGCAGGGTGGAACGGATCCTCAGCCACAACGCCGCGCAGGTGGTCTTCCTGATTCCCGCCGACCTTCCGGCCGACGAGTACTCCCTTGAAGTCCGCATACTGCTCAAAGGAAGCAAAGAAATCAAAAAAGGAACGCTTCCGGACAAACTGACGGCGAACAGTTAAAACCCGACGGAAAGGTGGATGTTGGGGCGAATCATGATTCGCCCGAACGAACATTACGGGCGAATCGCATACGTCCCAACGAATAAATAATAAAATAGAAAATTGGAATCCCCCCGCCTTATCCTCATTGTTCAGTGGAATGAGCGAGCTGTTTTTGTTCGGGTCATTGAAAATCCTGTCGTCGTCCGGTGGAAACAGCCGGCGTTGGGCGGGGAACGTCACCGGCTCAAATCAATATTGACGGCAAAATGGTTGGAACTGCCGGCCAGATGCCATCGCGAACGTGCATAATCAATGTGAAAACGTGAAATCCGGATGCCGACGCCCCATGAAAAGCCTGTTGTTCCGGTGTAGGAAAGCACTTTCATCTCTTGTCGGCGGTGGTAATTATAGCCGCCCCGCAATATTAACCCCTTGAACGGAAAACACTCTATTCCCAAAATCAGATGACGCATGGCCTCGTCCGCATACAAGCCGACGCCGGTTTTTTCCTTTTCGCCTTTCGGCAGGATACCGCCTCCCAAGCGGCTTTCAAGATGCTGCGCCACCAGCGAGAACCGAAAAGGAGCATACTGTAGCCGGTGTGAAAATCCCAATTGAATTTCAAAAGGAACTTTTTCTCTCCCGTTGTCCGCGTATGTCGTCAATTGTGCGCCCATGTTGCGAACAACCAGCGCGGCAAGAAACAATCGACCGGGATGCCGGTAAGTGAATCCTGCGTCCGCGAGCAAACCGACCGACGAATACCGCTCGAAAACCGACAGCAAGGGTTTCAGATTGACGCCCGCCGTTAGAGCGCCGTCCAACCAGGGCAAAGGATGCGAGTACGTCAGGTTAAAGGCGTATTCTGCGGCTGTAAATGAGCCGGTGATTGCTCCGGTCATGTCGGCTTCCGTAAATCGCCCGTAATTGACATAGTGGACGCCTGCGGCAAAATGATGATGGCCGTATGAATGTGCATAAGCGGCATAACCAAAATTAATATCGGCAAAATAATGGACGTAGTTCAGTGCGAAATAATTGTCGGAAGCGCTGTCCAACAATGCCGGATTGTAGAATGCCGCTGCCGGGCTTTCGTCGGGAATGGCATTCGGCTTTCCGCCCAGGGCGGCCGCTTGAGGCGACGGCGTAAGGTTCAGGAAACCGTAGGTTGATTCGCCTCCCGGCTGTGCCCGTAGCCAACCCGCCGTAGCCAACCACACCGGAAGAAGAACAAGACCGTGTTTTACATGCACCCGCATTTAAGTTTTTTGCAAAACTACATGAAAATTCCGCGATTTCCAAGCGCGTACGAAATGAAAAACGTTTTTTTACAGAGGTAAAATACATGAAAAGCGTGAATTTTTCAAGCACATAAAATGAAAAAAAAGTTTTTTTTACAGGGGGAAAGGTAAAATGAAATTTTCGAATTACGCACGAACACTAAAAATTTCCTCGCATTTATAAAAGAACATCAGGTTAAAATTTCAAATCTCCAAAATGCGAAACGATAGTTTTTCATAACTTTGTGTTTTTCTGAATTTGATATGAAACGAATAGTGATGATTGTTAAAATAGCCGCGTTTTTGTTGCCCTTTGTCGTACAGGCGCAACAGAGGCCGCCGGTTAAGCGGGAAGTTGTGTTGGAAGGAGCGGTTAATTTTCGCGACATGGGAGGATACGTCACCACCGGAGGGTTGCGGGTGGGGATGGGCAGGCTTTACCGTAGCGCCGATCTTAGCCGGCTTACCGATAACGACCTGAAAGAATTGAAACGGCGAAAGGTCTACACGGTGATTGATTTGCGCAGCCGGACGGAAGCGGAAGCCGCGCCCGCCCGGTTGCTGCCGGGGGCAGATTATCTCGCGCTGCCGCTGAACAGTTGGAACGACTCGGCGGTTTTGCTCCAACCGCTGTCAGGCTTTGAAACCATGACAGCCTTCTATACCGATATTTCGCATTTCAAGGAAATTTTCCGGCCATTTTTTAAACAACTCGTTACTTTGCCCGATACTTCTGCGGTGGTTATCCACAGCACGCTTGGGAAAGATCGTGCAGGCATTGCCGCCGCCCTGCTGCTGTATGCTTTGGACGTACCTGTGGAAACGATTTTTTCGGATTACGAGGCAAGCGATTTTTTTCGCAGGGGACACAACGAGGCCATCATCGGAGAACTGACGGAACACCGGAAAATAGAACACGACAAAGCCTTTCAACTGACGGCCTCCCATCCATCCTACCTGCAAGCCACTTTTACGGCCATTATCAGCAAATACGGTTCCGTTGAAGCCTTTTTCAATATCGAACTCGGCGTCAATGAAATGGTGAAGATGATGTTGCGCCGGAAATTTTTATAAAGCCGTAACCGGTTGAAAAATAAATATGAAGCGAAGCATGATTGCTGTTAAATCCCCCAAGTTCATGAAAATAAAAATCACGCGGTTCCATACGCCCCCCCCCAAAACAAATTATTTACGTATTACTCCACTTTTGAGCAATATTGCCTGATATTTTTCAACGGGATTGTCCGGTAATTTTTTTTCATTTTTCGTATTTGGAAATTTCAAAATTTTCATGTAAGTTTGCCAAGCATTTTTATCAAAAACACCATGCCCGTATCTCGTTTTAGTGTTTCATTGGAAGCCGAATTGTTAAACGCTTTGGATGTATATGTGAAAGAGAATAATTTTCCCAACCGTTCGCAGGCAATACGGCAACTGATAGAACGCAATTCGGTAGAAAAAAAATGGCAGTGCAACCACACGGTAGCAGGCGCTATTACCCTGCTGTACGACCACCACAAACGCGAACTTGCCTGCAAATTAAGCGACATACAGCATGAGTTTCTTCATGAGATATTAGCCATACAGCATTTTCACCTTTCGCATCATCTCTGCCTCGAAATCATTGCTTTGAAGGGACAGGCCAAAAACCTGACGTTGCTTGCCGACAAACTCATCTCCCTGAAAGGGATCCGTCACGGAAAGTTAGTAATGACGCAAAGCGACGATCTTGTGGAAAAGCCCGAAGACAAGGTAAAGAATAAACATTCTCACTAAAACCGGTTGAAATAGGAAAGATAAGTATTTTTAACCGGCAAGTAATACGATTTTATGTGTTTCTTACACTTATAATTCATTGTACCTGTCTTTATGAAACCGTAACCGGCGCCCTGTGCCGGGCGTTGCGGTATTCGGCGGCGTCGGCGTTTTGTTATCATGATTTCATAAAAACATCATCGCCAAAGAAAATAAAACACCTTTTTTGCATATTTACTTTGTTAAAAAATTGTCGAAATAAAAAAAATACATATATTTGCGGCATTGAAAATACGAAAGAAATGGTTTGTAAATTTGACACGTATCAGTTTGTTTTCACCGCTTTCCGGTGGGATTTTTACTTTTACTTTTACCGTAATATGTTTCGGGAACGACTTGAAACGTGTCCTTTAAAGATAATTAACAAGACGAATCCCGAAAGCTATTTTCGGGATTTTTTTGTTTTAAACAGGCGCGAAGATGGAGAATAAGAAGATACAGGTGGCTATTATGGGCGGATACGGGACTTTCCACGAGATTGCCGCACATCATTATTTCAAGGACTGCGATTCGGAAATCATTACCAGCGAGTCGTTCGACCATCTTTTCCGCTTGATGAAAGAAGGGGCTGCCCAATATGCCATATCGGCCATTGAAAATTCGGTGGCGGGCAGCATCCTCCCGAACTATAGCCTGATTAACGAATCGGACTTACAGATTACGGGCGAGATTTACCTTCGTGTTTGTCAGAATCTGGTCGCCTTGTCGGGACAAACGATAGAAGATTTGCGCGAAGTATATTCGCACCCGATGGCCATCCTGCAATCGAAGCCTTTTTTCGACCGTTATCCGCACATCCAGCTCATTGACGGGCGCGATACGGCCTCATGTATGCGCGACATCAGCGTGGGCGGGCTGAAAGGCGTCGGAGCTATCGGCAGCCGCTTTGCCGCCGAAAAATTCAACCTCAAAATCCTTTCGGAAAGTATCGAAACCAACAAAAAAAACTACACCCGTTTTCTCATTCTTACCGACAGGGAATTTCTGCCGGAGGAACGTCCTGCGCCCAACAAGGCGTCCATATCCTTCTCGCTGGCACATTCCATCGGCAGTCTGGCAAAAGCGCTCTCCATTTTCTCCTATTTCAATATCAACCTCAGCAAGATACAGTCGTTGCCCATTATCGGGAAAGAGTGGGAATACCTGTTTTACGCGGATTTGGAGTTTGTAGATGAACATCTGTACCGCCAATCGCTGGTTTCAGTAGATCCTTTCATCAGCGACTTTCACATCATGGGCGAATATTGCAGAGGGGAGGTTGTCTCGGAATAAAACGAATAAAATTAGTCTAATTCATCTAAAATAGCATAACAATGATCATTCATTTAAACATATCCGACGAATTGATTCCGGAAATGGATTGCAGTAAACCGCTCATCATGGCCGGCCCGTGCAGTGCGGAAACCGAACTCCAAGTGATGAATACCGCCCTGAGACTGGCGAAAATCGGCGTAAAGGTGTTTCGCGCAGGAATCTGGAAACCGCGCACTCGTCCGAATGCTTTTGAAGGAGTCGGTTCGGAAGGCTTGGTCTGGCTGAAACAGGTGAAGGAAGAAACCGGTATGCGCACCGCCATTGAGGTGGCCAACGTAAAACATGTGTACGAGGCCCTCAAAAACAACATAGACGTGTTGTGGATAGGCGCAAGGACATCCGCCAATCCTTTTGCCGTGCAGGAAATCGCCGACAGCCTGAAAGGAGTAGACATCACCGTGCTGGTAAAAAATCCGGTCAATCCGGACGTGGAACTGTGGATAGGCGCATTGGAAAGAATCAACGCCGCAGGCATTACCCGCATAGGGGCTATCCATCGCGGGTTTTCCGACTATGCCAAAGGGCAGTACCGCAACAATCCGCAATGGTCGATTCCTATCGAACTGCGACGACGGATTCCCAACCTTCCGATCATCGTCGATCCGAGTCATATCGCCGGAAGGCGCGACCTGATCATGGATCTTTCGCAGTATGCCATGGACCTCGATTTCGACGGGCTGATCATCGAATCGCACTGCGACCCCGATAAGGCATGGAGCGACGCAGCGCAGCAAATTGTGCCGGAACATCTGGATTACATCCTCAAAAACCTGATTCTCCGCTCGCAGGACGTGAATAACAAGCAGTCGGTAACGCTCGAAGAACTGCGCGTACAAATCGACAAACTGGACGACGAAGTACTTAAACTGATGGAACAGCGGATGAACGTAGCGGAAAAAATAGGACAGTTCAAGAAGGAAAACAATGTCACTATTTTACAGTCTTCGCGCTGGGACATGCTGTTGAAACAACGCATCAATACCGGTTTATCAAAGGGATTGAGCGCCGATTTCGTTCAGAAAATATATTCCGCCATCCACGAAGAATCCATCCAGCATCAAAAAGCAGTAATGAACAATGGTTAGGAGGCGCGCCAAACGACAGTTCCGGACTTTTTGCCGCGACGACCTCTTTTTTACCGCGATCTCTCGCAATATCCGGATTTTTTTTTACTTTTGCGGAAAATGACCATCATGATATATCGTTTTTTTATCTTACTGATACCTTTTTTCTCCCTGTATGGACAAACAGATGCGCGTTCGCCGAAAATTCTTGACGATATGATAGCGAAGTTGAAGGCTTATCCGAGCGTACAGTTAAATTTTTCGGCAAAAGTGACCCGTTTGCAGGAACAGTCGGAAACCACCGAAAACGGGAAAATCTGGTTGAAAAACAATAAGTACAAACTCGAATTACTGCCCGAAAACATCCTGTATTTCAACGGCGTGAAGCTTTATCAATATATGCCGGAGGTGAAAGAAGTCAATGTCACTCAACCGGACATAAACGAGGATGACGAAACGGTTCGGATGTTCAATCCCGCATCTTTTTTCCGTTTAACTTCCGATAATTTTAAAAGTAATTTGGTGAAAGAAAGCCGCCAATACAACCGTCAGGTTTATGAGATTGACCTTTATCCCATTCACTTGAAAACGACCGGATATTCGCGCATCCGGCTGTTTATAGAGAGAGAAAGCCTGCAACTTGTTTATTTGAAGGCCTATATGAAAAACGGCGTACAGTATGCCCTTCACTTCGAGCCTTATCGTGTGCTGCCGAATTTGCCGGATACCTTTTTTGAGTTTCCTGCGAATTTGCATCCGGAAGTAGAAATCATTGATCTTACTTTTTGAATGACAGGTATAAAAACAGAAAGAGCCGGCAAAATGTTATCATACCGACTCTTTCCTAACAAACCAAACAATTATCAATTAAACTAACCTTAAAAGCTTGAGAAAAATGCTCATAACCTTCATGAGCATGTAATATCTTAATTAACGTTCTTCGTTATAAAACACTGTCGCTTTAACGACATTTCTTTTACAACGTGGTTCTATACTTGCGTACAAAGTAGGAATTTCTTACTAAACCTAAATTCCTGCTACCTATCGTTGAAAAGTTGTGACAATTCACTTTTCTTTTCATGATATTTTAAATTAAGATTAAAAAAATAAAGAACTATAGAATATATTACAAATACCGTGCCAAAGTTTCATTAAGAAATCAAAATGATAAAAGTCAGCATTTTGATTATTGTATCAGGGAGAATCGGAGGCTGAATCCGAAGTTGGTATTGTAATTTTTGTAAGAGGTGGATACAAAAGGCGTATTGACAATCCGGTCTATGAAGAAGGACAGGGTGAAATTGGAACTGATTTGATAGTCTGCCATTATTTTGATACTCATTACGTTTTGTCCGGCAGATACCTGTACCGGCAAAATTTCGTCTCCTGCCGAGGAGATATTGTCCATTTCTCCTATGCGGCGAATGAGTGTTTTGCTGTCGCGAATAGAGAAATCGGCATTCACTTTCAGGTCGCTTTGAAGGCGTTTTTGTTCGCCTCCAAGCGTTTTTATGTTGAAAGACACATCATTGAATACATATCCTAATCCCACGATATAGTCGGCAGTTTTGTTTTCAGACAACTGTAGATTGCTCATTCCCAGCGATATGCTTCGTGACCGGCGCATTTCAAAGCGAGTGGTGAGGCTGTTGAGAAATGTCAGGTCGATACCTCCCAGCGGGCTGAATTCTTCCTTGATATTGACGGAAGCAATATCATTGCGCGGGATAAAGTTATTCTGCAAGTCGCGTACGTGGGATATGGCTGCTGCAAGGTCGAAATCGAGGTTGGAGGTATAATTTCCGATGTTGTAGATTGCCTTATAGCCGTGCCGCAGGCTTACCGAGCGGAAATACTGCTGGAAGAACGTAATATTGCTCAGTCCGTCGAAATTTATGTCCCAGTTGGGCAACATGGTCCATAACGACGGAAAGTCGTTCATTGACACACGGTTGGGGTCGCGTCCGGTGTAGGCGGCGTAGAATGCGGGTATCATCACTTGCTGGGCGTCGAGGTTGTATCCGTCGTATCCGCCGATGCCATCGGCTGATCCGGTATAGCCTGCATCTGTTTCTTTTCTTTCGTTTGCGCGGCGGCTTGCGATGATGGTACGGCTGTCTTTGAATTGATTGAAAACGTTGGAGAAATAATTGTTGGATTTGTCCGATTTTTCGAATGAGGTTCCCAGCGCAATAATGCTGACGCTGTAATTGCCGGTGGTCAGCGGTGATCGCAGTTCGTTGGGAAAGGAATTGGTAGCGGGATCCCATGTGTAATACATGGACTTGTTTTCCGAATAGCTGTGCAGTGCGCTCAATGTCATCCGGATACCTTGAAAAGGTTCGAACACGGCGTTTGCCCTGACGCTTTTGGTGCTGTTCATGTTGATGGCGCTGAAAAGTTGTTCTTCATGTACCAGCCAGTTGTTGCGGGCGGCTTTTTCGGGGAAATTCCAATCCTGCCATCCGATCAGGAACGGCAGCCCGGGCGCATTCCCGTTCATGCCGAACATATTGCTTTTCATACCGTATCCCGGAAGAATAGTGCTGCCGTTCTGAGTGTAGGTGACGCTGAGGTTTTTAACGCCCAGCAGCATTTTAACGAAACTTTGAACGACCAGCCCGGCAGGTAGCGTTTTTTTGGGGATGGAGCCGGTTACCGTTATCGTGGTTTTATCGGCGTCGGTTTCGGGAAATACGGTAATGCGGTTGTCATCCATCACTTCCATGTCTGCTTTTATTATTTTTCCGGAAGCGTCTTTGATTTCTATTTTCACATCTTTTGTTTTCAAGTTGTGCCGGATATTCCGCGATTCGCCTTTTTTCCAGTTCACTCCTGTTCTTTCGTAAGTAACGGTTTTGGTGGGTTGTTCCCCTGTTTGTTTTTGCTGTTCCTGTGTTCCTTGTGATCTTTGCGCTCCTTGCGCTCCTTGTGTCCGGTTGCGTTTCGGTTGCAGGATTTTCTTGAAATACGGCACTTTGTTGTACAGGGTGGTAAAGGTCAGTTGTCCTGTTAAAGTAATCGTATTTCGATTGTTGATAGTGTTGCCGGGATTGAATGAAGTATCGGCATAAATGGGCGCTACTCCCCACATGTACTCACCGGTGTAGCTGGCGGTAGCGGATGTCCAGTCGAGCAGCGGCAGTTTGTTGATGGGAAGGGCGTAGCTGGCGGTGATGCGGTGGTTATAGTCGGTGATGCGTCCTCCGCTGCGGATATTGTTCCACACGCTGTCTTTCCAGAGTTCATACTTGTCTTTCATGTGCCTGTCCACCTCTCCTACGGGTTCATCAATGCGAGCCATGTTAGCAGCGGTGAAATCCAGTTTGAGCGATCGGCTCAAGTCCCACTGAATCCCCAGATTGCGGTCCCATTTCCAGTTTTTATCCACTGTAGCCTCCATTAGCAGGTTGGGGTTCTCGATGTTGCGCATTTTTTCTTCCGTATAAGTGCGTTGCATACCGGTTCCCAGCGATACCCGGTTGGGTTTCAGGTTGAAATTGAAATCTTTGACGATGCGGAAGATGGGTTTATTGAGGAATTTCACGTTTTTCAGCGGCTGAATATTTAACGGACTGGGCGCATAATCGTAAATAATGCCTCCGTTGTAGCTTTTTTCCAGTCCTTTTTCGATGGTGACATTATGCCGGTAGGTTTCATAATAGGCATAATTGATTGTCCAATTGGAAATATCCCAGAAACGGGGTTTTTCTTTTTGCATGTTCACTCTCACATTGGTCAGGTTGATGCTTTTGCGTTGTACGTAGTCTTGCGCCAATGTTTTGAGTGAATCTTTACCTTCCCGCGACAGCGACGCCAATGCGTCCTTCATTTTTACGTCGGGGTTGGTGGGATCGTACTCCGGAGTGGTAAAACTTTCCGCATAGCCGACGTAGAGCGGAATCTGTACGTTCATTTTTTCTGTTTCCGGAAGCAGTTTGCCGAGTTCGATGTTGGCGGAGAGGTCGTACTGGTTGCGTTCTTCGGTGGAACGGTCGTTAATTTTCGAGTCGATGCTGCCGAAGCCGGGCTGTATGGTTTCTCCCGCGATGGCGAAGGTGGCCAAATCTGCAACCCGGATGGCCAGCCGCGCATTGGCTGCCCATCCTCCTTTCCGGTCAACGTTGTCCAGTCGAAATTCGTTAGCCCATACTTCGATGGAACGTGTTTCCCCTCGGTGGTCGGCGTGTTGCGGATACCGAAGCCCGATCATCACGACCTTGATGTTTGCCAGATTGGGATTCCCGCATACGTAATAATGTCTTCCATTGCCGTCGTCTACTGGAAAGACGGTGTTCAGGCTAACCGACGATCCTCTGCGCCTCATTTCGTCGTTGCGTATTTGCTTGATGTCCGGCAGGCGTGTCAAGTCGATGCCGATGTGGTTTTCTTCAGGCCACACATCGCGGTCGGTATACCCCGTCAGATTTAACGGCGTGAGTTTTAGCGGGATTTCATATTCATAGAAGTTGTTGCGATAGTCGGTGCCTATTCTTACGAAAATGCTCATTTCGTCGTCCGAGAGCGACGAGTTTTGGATGGCTTCGGCGTGAACTTCCATTTCCAGGCTTTTATAGCGGCGCATGTCGTAGGATACATTGCGATAGACGGCTCTGGCGTCGCCGTTGATAAGGTCTTTCACACGCAGTACCATCGACTGTTCGTTCAATTGCTGCATTTCGCGGGTAGTCTGGTCTACGGCGCGGTCAAATCCCGGCGGCACCATATAGGGGACGGGGATGCGTCCCGCATTTTCTTCGATATTGACCGACGCCACTTCGAAAGAGGCTTGCGGCGATTCGGGTGTGGACATGCCCGGAGCAGCGGGCTGGAACGACTGGTTGTATTGCCGCCATTCGCCGCGAATCAGTTCCAGCCGCGCAAAACGGAGGATGATGGAATCGGCGCAGTTGGTGAGGAACATTCGCATAAAACGGATGGTCTTAAATTCCTGGATACCGCCTATTGCGCGTTCATACTCGCTGATGGGTACGCGGAACTGGTACCATGTTGCCGAGGGTATGAGTTTTCCGCTTATATCTACCGAATCGTTGGTTACTTTGTCCACAATGAAATTTTTGCCCACTTCCAGATCTTCGGGTCGTATGCTGATTCGGTACTGGAAATAGCTTTCCGTTTCGCTCATGGTATTGTCCTGATTGATATCTTCTTCGTTGGGCAGACTGGAGTTGGAGAAATCATTGTTGGACGAGTTGCCTTCCTGTCCGTTGTAATATTTGTAGCGTGTCAGGATGTCGGCTTGTGTGGCGTCCCAGCGTGCGTCGCGCGAATAGATGAAATCGTCGGAGGAGGGGTCGGCTCTCAGTGTTTCCATCGGGGCGACGTCGAGCGTTGTTTGGGCATTTGCGAGGAAAGGGCTGAAAAATTGTCGTTCGCGGGTGTCGTTCATCCCGTCGAGTCCTACGTCTTGCCACGTGCGGTTTTCATTGTCGAACGAGTGGACAATGGGCTGTACCTTGCTCACATAGCCCCATTCGGTGGAGTCGACCATGCTCAGATCGCCGTTGACGGGCAATCCCTGCTCCGTCGATTTGCGGGCGTCTTTCAAGATGTCTTCGCTTACGTTGCCGAGGTTAAAGTACAGGTCGGCGCCGCTCAATTGGTGTTGCGGATCTTCTACGAACGGGTCCATCATCCAAAATTCGATAAACTGGATGTTGTTGGATTCGAAATCGCTGGGCTGTATGGCACGCATCATTCCTCCCCAGCGGCTTCGCGGGTTTTTCAGGCTTCCGTCGCGGTTGATGTTCAGTGCATCGTAGTTGTACGCACCTCTCTCCAGCGGATAGTAGGCTACGTTGAGTACGGCGATGTTGGTAGGTTGGCCTGTGATGTGTTCGCGATTTTTGAAGATGTCTTCTTCGTAAATGGCTCTTACGAAGTTGCTTGATGTGTATTTTCCGGGGTTTCGACGTATGTAGTCGGGGGTGGTTTGTGCATTCATGTATCCTTCGGCTACAAATAGCGGGTCAATGGTGTACCATGCCAGCCTTGCACGGTTTTTCCCCGTATTGACTCCGTTTCCGCCGGATTCGGCAAACATTCCGTTGCCTTGCGGCACGCTTGCCAGATGCCATGCGGCAAAGGCACGCAGATCGTAGGATATTTCGCTTCCTTCAAAATCGTCGATATAGGCAGCTCCCCGATTCATGATTCCTTTTGACTTACCGGGTAACAATTGGGCTATTTCCCCTGTAAAATCAAGGCTTGACGGCGCTTTGGTTTCTATTAGCGGCAGTTTATCCGTCCACGAAGTGAGGAACGGCAGTTCGGTGTGGTAGCTGGTGTTCAGTCCGAGCATGGTGTTGGCCAGCGGCTCGTCGCCGATGTTTACCTTTTGCGTCAGCGGACGTTCGGTAAGCCTGAGCACAGTGGCGCCGACGTTGAAATTGTCGGAAAACCTGTAGTTGAGATGCGTACCCAGCATGGTTTTCTGCTGCATGGCAAAAAGCGCATTGCTTTCCGTGCTTACTTTGATGGGAGTGCCCGATTCCAACAGCCCCATATTGAGGATTTTCACGCGCCCCATGTTGTAATCGACCGTGTAATCGACATTTTCGACCAGCCGCGTACCCGCAGCCGTTACTACTACCGATCCTTCCGGTATATTCATCGCGTTTAGCGTTATTTCCGATCCTCCTTCCGAACGATAGCGTCCCGACAGTTTGAATTTGTTGAGTTCCGCAATTTCGCGCGCTTTGGTGAGCGTAGAATCATACAGTTGCTGAAAGACATATTTGTCGATTTTCGATGTTGAAAGTCCCCGCGCTGCAAGGTGATTTCTCAGCGTGCTGCCGAAAGGCTCCAATACCGGAAAGATAATTTTCCCTTCTTCTTTATTGATGGTTATTCCTTCCACGAAGTCGAATACTCCGTCGGGAAAAGCGTCCGATTGTGCATTCAGTTTGTCCAGTCCCATCACACGTAAAAGGATGTCTTTGCTTACCTCGTTTTCCGGTATGTAGTTGATATCGTTGCCGGTACGGTCGTCGGCATAGAGCACGCTCATGTGGAACTCTTCCTTTTGCAGGTTGTACGCGGAAGTGATAGGGTAAATGTTTTTCATCATCAGTCGCCAAGTGGGATACCTCGGAATCAGGTTAGTCCCTTTCAGCAATTTTACCACCAATCCTTTTTCTCCTGCAATACCTGTACGCGAAAGTTCACCGACCCTGTATGTTTTGCCGTGATAGGTAAATTCATAGGCAACGCCCAGCACTTCGTCGGCATTCAAGGCGGTGCGCAGGGAGATATAGCCCAAAGTGGGATGAAAGGTGTAATCGCGCGAAGTCAACATGCGTGCATTCTGCAATTTCTCAAAGTCGATGCCCGACTTCAATTGAAAAGCGCTGTTTTCGAGGTCGCTGTTGATGTTGGTATTGAAGTTGCGCACCATATCTTTTACTTTCCGGTACAACGGATTGTAAAGGCCGATGGAATCATTGTCGGGGATTTGTTCGGCTACCATTGTCCCGATTTTATTGTTGTAGATATATTTTGATTCGCCCAAATCCATGAAAGCAATCAGGTTGCGGGCGTTTTCCGTAGCATTAACGCGGTTGGTGATCCATACTTCTACGCGCGTGATATTGATGCCGGATGTGATGGTGGGCAAGGTGTTTAACGCGGCTTCGTAGTGGTCGCGGAAATATTGCGACAGGAAAAAGTGCCTGTTGGCTTCATATTCGTCTGCCGCGATTTCAAAATCGTTTACTTGTGCGCCTCCGCGAATTTCCATCGTGGTAGTTTGCCCTTTCTGCTGCGATACGACGGTAGTCATCGTCAGATTGCCGAATTTCAGATCGGCTTTCAGCCCGAACAGGCTCTGGCTCCCGGTGATCAGCGAGCCCGGCAACGGCAGCGATACGTTTCCGGCTTCTATTTTCTGAATGATTTCATCTTCCTTGCCTTCATAGGCGAGTTTGGTTTCGTTTTCGAAAGCGAAGGCGGCTTCGGTATTATAGTTGATGCCGAGTTTCATTTTATCGCCGATACTTCCCATTACACTTACTTGCAGGCGGGTATCAAAATCGAAAGTGGTGTTTTTGCGGGCGCTTTCGCTCAGGTTCGGATTGTCGGTACGGGTGGTATTCAGCCCGAATATCAGTTCCGCCGATCCCTGCGGCACAATGTTGATGGTATTGGTACCGAAAATACGGTCAAAAGTTTCTCCTCCGAAAGTGAACTGCGGCATGAAACTTAAACTGCCTTTGTTATCGCTTTTTAACGACTGTTTCGAATGTTCTTCCCAGTTAAGTTTTTTCTGTTCTTTCATCTTGTATTGCAGAAAATCTTTCTGATCCATGGGAAATGGAAAGGACGTGCTGAAATCGCCTACTTTTCGTTTAAAGATATATTGATTTTGTTTTTCGTCATACTCAATTTCGGTTTTTACATTCGGAGGAGGCAATAGAAACAAACCTCCGCCCGGTGACTGGAGTGCATACGGATTGGTTTCCGGTTTGGGAAAACGATATTCTAACGGCACCATCTTTGTCTTGCCGCTCGAATCTCCGGTTTGAGCAAAAACTACCCTGTTGCAGCAAAACATTCCGCAACCGATCATCACGATAATATGCCAATACGCTTTTATACCTATAATCTCTTTGTGTTATCTACTCTGAAAATTAACGTATTTTCGCTTAAAGTATTGTCTGATGGGAAAAATTTTTCGGATTTATATCTACTTTACGCGGACTAAAATTACGGATGGCGCTGTAAAAAATATGCTGCTTCATACAAAGCCGAAATTAACGTAAAAAAGGCGAGGTCAAAAGACTTAACCCAACTTGGCAAAAATGCCCGCCAAAACGGCAGGGAATCGACCTGTCCCCAGAGTGGACGAAACTGTATTTAAGTAATATTTAGCGCATTATAAAATTAGTTTGGATGGGGAAGGTTGTTTGTAGTCCCAGATAATACGTAAACAATGTTAAACGATTTAGAGGCACGAAAGCACGAAGGTAGAGACGCACGGCGTGCGTCTGAATGCGCATCCGCTTTGGAGAATGCGGAACGTCCTGAAAGGACGTAACTTTCATAACCGCAGGTCAACGACCTGCGGAAACGCTATCCATAGCTTCTTCTGTCTGAAAGGCAGTACTTGTCCTGATTTTCAGGCAGCCTCACTGCTGCGGGAGGCCTCCTTTCCGCCGGTCGCTGACCGGCGGAAAGGAGAATCAAGTCCCTTATAGGACTTTTAAGAGGGATTGGGAAGAAAGCGGGAAACAAAACACAGATGGAACAGTACACTGCCCATAGCGCCTCAATAAAAGATTTAGCCCAGCACACAGCACGCAACACGATAAAGCGTCCTGCCTGTGGAAGGTCTTTGCGATTTATTAATCCCCCTCCATTCGTAAGGGAGGGGGTACGCCGTTGCGGTACTACCCGACGAAGGAACGGCTAACGAAACCTGTTTGCAGTTTTATTTGTAGTTTCGTTGCGCCACCTTGATTTGTTCGTATTGGAGCGGTTCCTTGTGCAGGACGGGTTCGCTGTCTTCTCCTGTGTATTCCCATGCGGACACGTACATAAAGCGATCGTCTTGCCGGAGCGCTTCGCCTTCGGGCGTTTGGTATTCTTCGCGGAAATGCCCGCCGCATGATTCTTCGCGCAGGAGGGCGTCGCGTGCCATCAGTTCGCCTAATTCGAGATGGTCTGCCGTGCGGACGGCCTTTTCCAATTCGGGATTGAACTCGTTCGTTGTGCCTGTCACGCGGACATCCTGCCAAAATTCGCGGCGGATGGCTTTGATTTCCTCGATGGCTTCTTTCAGCCCTTGTTCGTTGCGTGCCATTCCTACCTTGTCCCACATCACTTTACCGAGTTTTTTCTGAAAATAATCTACCGAGTGTTGGCCTTGGATGTTCATCAGCCGGTTGATTTTTTCTTCGACGGATTTCCGGGCGGTTTCAAATTCGGGGAGGTCGGTGGAGAAACGCGGTGTGCGGATTTCAGCCGACAGATAGTTCTGGATAGTGTAAGGCAGCACGAAATAGCCGTCTGCAAGTCCTTGAATCAGCGCCGAGGCGCCGAGGCGGTTGGCGCCGTGGTCGGAGAAGTTGGCTTCACCGGCGGCAAACAGTCCGGGGATGGTGGTTTGCAGTTCATAGTCCACCCAGAGGCCGCCCATGGAGTAGTGAATGGCGGGATAAATCATCATCGGGGTTTCGTACGGATTGTCGTCCACGATTTTCTCGTACATCTGGAAGAGATTGCCATAGCGGGCTTCGATGACTTTTTTGCCCAGCCGTTCGATAGCGGAAGCGAAATCGAGATATACGGCAAGTCCTGTTTCGCCGACGCCAAATCCGGCGTCGCAACGTTCTTTGGCCGCCCGTGATGCGACGTCGCGTGGCACGAGGTTACCGAAGGCCGGATAGCGGCGTTCGAGGTAATAGTCGCGGTCTTCTTCTTTGATTTGTGTCGGCTTGAGTTTGCCGGCACGGATGTTTTCGACGTCCTCCTTATTTTTGGGCACCCAGATGCGGCCGTCGTTGCGCAGAGATTCGGACATCAGCGTCAGTTTCGACTGATAGTCGCCGTGCACGGGGATACAGGTGGGGTGTATCTGCACGTAACAGGGATTGCCGAATGCGGCGCCCCGTTTGTAGCATCTCCATGCGGCGCCGCCATTGCTGCCCATTGCGTTGGTAGACAGGAAGAATGCGTTGCCGTATCCGCCTGTGGCGATCACTACGGCATGTGCGGCGTATTTCTCCAGTTCGCCGCTCACCAGATTGCGGACGATGATACCGCGGGCTTTGCCGTCCACTATGACTACGTCCATCATTTCGCGACGGGTGTACATTTTCACGGAGCCTTTATTTATTTGCCGGCTCAATGCGCTGTAAGCCCCCAGCAACAATTGTTGTCCGGTTTGTCCGCGGGCGTAGAAGGTGCGGCTCACCTGCGCACCGCCAAACGAGCGGTTGTCGAGCAGTCCGCCGTAATCGCGGGCGAAGGGTACGCCTTGCGCCACACACTGGTCGATGATATTGTTCGACACTTCCGCCAGCCGGTACACGTTGGCTTCGCGGGCGCGGTAGTCGCCTCCTTTGATGGTGTCGTAGAACAGGCGGTACACCGAGTCGCCGTCGTTCTGGTAGTTTTTGGCGGCGTTGATGCCTCCCTGCGCGGCGATAGAGTGTGCGCGGCGGGGACTGTCCTGTATGCAGAAGTTAAGCACGTTGAAGCCCATTTCACCGCAGCTTGCGGCAGCGGCAGCGCCTGCCAGACCTGTCCCGACGATGATGACGTCCAACTTGCGTTTATTGGCAGGGTTTACCAAATTCTGGTGTGCCTTGTATTCTGTCCATTTCCGGGCTAACGTACCTTCGGGTATTTTGGAATCTAATGATATCATTGCTGAATATTTTGTGATTTTCTTTTCTGATTTTTAAAATGACGGTGTATTATGTTTTCAAATCGCCGATGGTCAGGTAGACGACGGATTGCGTCACCATCTGATAAGCTATCTCTCCGTAGGTTACCGGTCCGGTCATTTGACTAAGTTTTTCCGGATCGGGATTAATGATGTAATACAGGCAGCACAGTGCGTAGATACGGTCTTGCGGAATTTCCCAAACCTGCGTATCCGGTTCCGAGAAATGGTAGTTGACGCCCTTGAACAGGGCGGTCATGGTGGTAAGTTGCGACGCATCGTAATTGAACGTGACGCAGATGTTGATGCCTGCCAGATTGACGATCAGCGGATATTGGAAATTGATATTGTGGCGGATCATGTATTCCCGCAGGTTTTGCCGTTCACCGTTGATAAGGGCTTCTTGCGGCGCCACGGTATTTTCGTCGAAAACGACGGTTACGTCCGAATGGATTTTAAAAGGGCTGTGGATGTGTATTTCTGCGTATTTGTCGGCCGGCAGCCCGACGTGCATTACTATTGCCTTGTTCAGGTGCGCCGTTGCGTCCGGTCCATACATCACGACGTCCGTCTGCAACGATTCCCAAGTGTTTCCCGTTCCTGCCACCCATCCTATCAGCGGTACCAGCCCGAAATTTTCGTAATCAAAGGCATGCAGCGCGTATTCACGGAGGATTTCCGAAGCAAAAGGCAACAGCAGTACCGTAAAACCGTTGTCCGGCCCTTCCGTAAAGATGTGCCGGAGGTTTTCGGCGTCATAAGTTTTTATTTCCACATTGACGGCATATTCCGGCACTTGATTGACATACAACTGATTTTTGGCGATTTCCCCCGGTTGGCCCGACGAAACGTAGCTGGGGGTAGATCCCGCCATCCAGTTACCGGCCGGCAACTGCTGCAAGGTTTCCCTCTCGCCTGCCAGTATCAGGTAAAGTCCTTCGCCGATCATCCGCGACACTTCATCTATTGAAAATATTCCTTGTATCATGGCGTTTTTTTATGTTTTTAAAACCTTATTCCCCTCCGAAGAAGAAATACAACGGTATGAGGGCAAACCCGGCGGGTATTGCAACAGCGTAGATGTAGCCTGCCGCTTTGATAATGGGGGTATAGGCGGGGTGATTCCACCCGATGCTTTGGAAAGCGCTCTGAAAGGCATGTATCAGGTGGAACGACAGTAGCGCCATGAATCCGATGTACACCAGACAGTAGGTTTTGCAGGCGAACACGTGTCGCGCAATATCGTAGAAATTGTGGTGCGTCGACGTGCCGGTGGCTTCAACATCGCCCACGCCTATGGATTCGGGCGTGAAACCGAACCATCCGTACTTGTAAAAGAAGAAGTCCATGAAGTGGAGGCAAAAGAAGATGAGTACGATGCCGCCCGTCCAAATCATATATTTTGAAAAGAACGAATTTTCCGAACGATGTTTTTTGGCATAGCGCACCGGTCGCGCCAACCAGTTTCTGATTTGCAGGTATACGCCCAGCGCCATGTGCAGCGCAATGCTTCCGAAAAGGAATATTTCCAGCGCCTTCACTACAGGGGTGCTCATGATGTACACGCCCATGTCGAAGTAACTCCGGTCTTCCAGCAGCATCAACAGGTTGATGGACATGTGCAACACCAGAAAAACGCATAAAAATAAGCCCACAAGCGCCATCCAGAACTTTTTCCCGATGGACGAAGTAAAGATATTACTCATAAACAATTGATTTTAATGAACTATGACTATTGACAACCATTTTTATACAACATACAAAGGTACGGGGTTATTTGAGTATTTGCAACGAAAATGATCAATAAACTGCATAATTTAGAAATATTCTAAATTGCGAAATCGTAAATCCGTTGTTTTTCGAAGGTTTCATAAAATAGAGGATTGTTGTGTTTTTCCGCAATAACTGTCAAATAACGCTATTTCCTGAGAAAAATCCATTAGAGGAAACTGTTGTTGCATTTCTTTTATTTTGCTAAGACAGTCAGCGGCAAAAGATTTCGTTGCCGCATTTTGACGGACAGGTTTGTGTTCGGAAGCTTTTACAATGTCTTCCACCTTTTTCATCGTGGAAATTGTGTTTTCCGAGAAATAGGCACGGCAGAAATATTGCCATATATATTTTACGGCAGACGGGTTGGGGTGTGTCATGTCTTCTTCGTAGAAACGGTAATCCCTCAAGTCGTCCGTCATGATTTCGTATGCGGGGAAATAGGCTGTGTGTGGCAGGGAGCGGTTGAGTTGCTCAATGGCCAGCAGGAGCGTCGCTTTGCTGAGTTGGTTTTGGTGCGCACCGTCGCGCAGGTGTCTTATCGGGCTTACGGAGAAAACGATGCGCATGTCCGGGTTCAGTTGCCGGAGCCGGTTGACGGTTTCCGTCCATTTCTCGTGGATTTCATCTGTGGAAGCGCGGAAACGTTCGAAGGCGTCGGACGGGTAATGATGACAATTGGCGACGATTTTCCCGTTTTCTTTCAGCCGGTAAGCCCATGCAGTGCCGAAAGTGACGAATAGCCGGCGTGCGACGGTTAATTGTCGGTGTCCGCGATGCAGTTCGGCGTTAATACCGTTCAGGCATGCTGTCAATTCGGGATGCGAGAATCGCCCGTGATGGTCGAAGCTGCCCCACAGGTCGTTGTGGAAATGCAATTCTTCCGGACGGTAATCTTCTGCGGCGATCATCCTGTCTATTTGCCGTGCCAGCGGCAGCGGATGAAATGCGACGCCGAAAGGATTAAGCACAATGTTGAATTTGAGGCGTTGCATGCAATGCCCGATGTTTTCGGCGAAACAGGAGCCTGTCATCATCACGGGCGACAGATAGTCTATCTTTTCGGATGACTCCGGCTCGTTAATAATGGTTCGGAAGGCGTCCACAGTCAATGATGAATGTAATTGCGGTATCCGTTTCGTTGTCGGGGAACCGTCGCCGGACGTTCAGCCTTACCGGACGGACAGGTTGCCAATGGTGTTTTTCGATTTTCATCTACCCGCCTGTATTAGTTTCTCCAATGCTTCCAGAATTTCTTCCGGAGCGTGTACCACGCCGCCGTTGCGTCCGAAGTGTTGTACGGGTATTCGACATTCCGTTGACAGTTTTACGTCTTCTATCATTTGGCCTGCGCTCATTTCCACTGATAGCAGCCCTTTGGCTTTCCCTGCCGTTATTTTCAGTTCGCCGGAAGGAAAGGGGAACAGAGTAACGGGACGGAACAGTCCTGCCTTGATACTCTTTTCCCGCGCGAGTTCGACGGTTTTTCGACTGACGCGCGCGCTGGCGCCGTACGCCACGATGATGTATTCCGCATCTTCGCATAAATAGCTGTCGTAGCGGACGTCTTCCCGTTCCATCTGCCGGTATTTGGCTTGTAGCTTTTGGTTGTGGCGTTCGTGTTTGAGTGGATCCAGGTTTAGCGAAGTGATGGTATTGCTTTTCCGGTCGGATGTTTTTCCGGTGGTAGCCCATGGCAGGAGGGTATGCCGGCGGGGAAGCGGAGAAGAGAGTTCTACTTTTTCCATCATCTGCCCGATAACGCCGTCGGTAAGGATCATGACGGGATTACGGTATTTGAAAGCGAGATCGAAGCTGAGCGTTACAAAATCCGCCATTTCCTGCACGGAGTCGGGCGCCAATACCGGCAGGCGGTAGTCGCCGTGTCCGCCTCCCTTGGTACTCTGAAAATAATCGGACTGTGAAGGCTGGATAGTGCCAAGCCCCGGTCCTCCGCGGGACACGTTCACTATGAGGCAGGGAAGTTCGGCGCCGGCAAGATAGGATATGCCTTCGGTCATCAGGCTGATGCCCGGACTGGACGAAGAGGTCATCACCCGACGTCCTGCAGACGCCGCGCCATATACCATGTTGATGGACGCCGTTTCACTTTCTGCCTGCAATACCACCATCTCTCCATTGGCAGGGCAATGCTCTACCAGATATTCCATGATTTCCGACTGCGGCGTGATGGGATACCCGAAATAGGCGTCTACACCCGCACGGATAGCTGCTTCGGCTATGGCTTCATTGCCTTTCATTAATCGAATTTCTTTCATTGGTCTTTATTTTGCGGTTCGGATTTACCGGTCGTACATTTCATTCTTTTACCCTGTAAACGGAAATAGCCCCGTCGGGACATATAACGGCACAATTGGCGCATCCGGTGCATTTTTCGGGGAAAAACGCTTTCGCATAATAATATCCTTTGGAATTAACCTGTTTGCCCATTGCGATTATCTGTTGCGGGCAATTCACGGTACAGATGCCGCAACCTTTACAACGTTCGGCGTCCACCACGATTGCTCCTCTTACTTTTGCCATCTTACATCTGATTTTTTCGGGTGCAAATTTACATGAAATATATAGATATTACACACAGGCAGGTAAAAAAAAGGGGGAACGCAGATTCAACGCTCAATTCCGTGCAACCCGTCAAAACTTGTGTCCATCTGTGGGCTTTCTTCATCTTACTATTCTAACCTGCGGGAAAAAATACGGGAGGGCAATCCCCTTCCATCCTGATAGGGTGCATTTCAAGCGGGCAAGTCTTCGACTTTTCCGGCTTTAGCTTCACGTTTCGCAGGGATGGCTTTAGACTTTGCAGGGATGGCTTTAGACTTTGCAGGGATGGCTTTAGACCTTGCAGGAATGGCTTTAGACTTTGCAGGAATGGCTTTAGACCTTGCAGGGATGGCTTTAGACTTTGCAGGAATGGCTTTAGACCTTGCAGGGATGGCTTTAAACCGTTACCTGTAAACCTTTACGTTGAAATCTTTTAAAAAACCAATTATATGTCAAATTTTAAATCTCATCAATCACAGTTCAGACGATCACATTCGTCTGAACTGTGATTCTTTTGATTTTCCTGATGAATATGATTTGCATATATCAATAAAATCAATAAAATCAATAAAATCACATAAATCAAAGTTCAGACATTAAATAAAATTAAATATCATGAAAAATTTCTTATCTCCTGTAAAAAACGCAGTCATAACGGCTGCCTGTATCCTCGTGCTTGCCTCGTGCAAAGAAGACAAACTCCGGAACTCCGCCGACATTACCGCCTTCACGGTGGACGGCGTTGCGTGGACCATCAGCGGCACGGACATAACTTACGCATACCCGACCGAAACGCAGGAAGGGCTGCTGACGCCTGTCATCGCCCTTTCGCCCGGCGCAACGGTAAGCCCCGCTTCCGGTACGGCGCAGAATTTCTTTACCCCGCAGGGCGTCGCCTACACCGTAACGGCCGAAGACGGCGTAACCACGAAAACCTACACCGCCAAAGCTATTATAGTTGTAGCCTCAGGCGCAACGGGTGACTGCATTTGGACGATCACCGGAGTTGCGCCCAACTATACCCTCGCCATTAGCGGCAACGGAGCAATAGGTGATTATTACTGGGAGAATCCATGCCCCTGGGAGGGATACCGAACCGAGATTGGAACCTTGATCATACATGAAGGGGTGACGAATATCGGCAATTCTACTTTTTTCAATTACATCGGCTTGACCGGCATCAACGTGGACGCCTCCAATGCTGCATACTCCTCTGTTGACGGCGTGCTGTTCAATAAAGAGCAGACAACGCTAATAATTTACCCCACCGGTAGAGCAGGCAGTTACGTCATTCCCAATTCGGTGACCACTATCGGCGAGGACGCTTTTGCCTATTGCAGCGGCTTGACCTCCGTAACCATTGGTAATTCGGTGACTACTATCGGCAATTCTGCTTTTGCCTATTGCAGCGGCTTGACCTCCGTAACCATTGGTAATTCGGTGACCGCTATCGGCGAGAATGCTTTTGGCGATTGCAGCGAATTGGAATCCGTAATTATTCCCAATTCTGTGATCACTGTCAGCACGTGGGCTTTTTCCAATTGCAGCGGCTTGACCTCCGTAACCATTGGTAATTCGGTGACCACTGTCGGTGAATATGCTTTTTCCGGTTGCCTTAACTTGACCTCCATAACCATTCCCAATTCGGTGAGCACTATCAACAATTTTGCTTTTTTCTTATGCAGCAGTTTGACCGAGATCAACGTGGACGATACCAATGCTGCATACTCCTCTGTTGACGGCGTGCTGTTCAATAAAGGCCGGACAACGCTGATAATCTACCCCGGCGGTAAAGCCGGCAGTTACGACATTCCTAATTCGGTGACCACTGTCGGCTATTCTGCTTTTTACGATTGCAACAGCTTGACCTCCGTAACCATTCCCAATTCGGTGACCACTGTTGACAATTATGCTTTTGACGGTTGCAACGGCTTGAACTCCGTAACCAACCTGAGCGCCACGCCGCAAAACATCAGCAGCAGTGTTTTTTGGAACGTTACGCTAATCGGCGTTACGCTAAAAGTGCCGGCA
>JAIRLS010000353.1 GCA_031259205.1 Bacteroidales bacterium
AAAAAATATCCGGATGAAAATCCGGACAGATATAAAAGAAAATCAAAGAGTTAAATCTCCATGCGTTGGTTCGTTATGTGACTGACGGTGGCGAAGCCGTAAAAAGAAGAAAGCAATGACTACTCTATTCAGGGATTATTTCATCAAGTTCATCATCTTTTCTCCGCAAATTTTTTTTCCCCTTTTACGCGCTTGGAAATCTTAGATATTTATTTTAAATTTATCATTTGATCTTGACTGTGAAAAATAAGCGTGGCAATCATAGCATTACTGACGGGATTACTCTGGGGAATATGGAATCTTCCCGTTATTGCTGGTTCTAAAAACAATTTTACAGATACTGTTTTGTTTGGTGGGATGGTGCTGTTGTTCTGCATAGTCTGTTCCTTTTATTTTAGCGAAGCGCTCAAGCAAACCCGTACGCTTTTTGTGCCGGCAGCAATGCAGGGTATTATTGCCTCTTTGTCGTTAATCTCTCTGTCTGGCGGCAACGATGCAAACTATTTGTTGGCAGGAACACAAGGATTTTTAGCTATTATTTCAATAGCGGTTGTCCATATTTATTGTGTCAGGATAAAACCAAAAGCTAAAAATGATCAGGACGGTTTTTCGGAAAAAACCTGACCAAAACAGACGCCGTTGTCAATGACTTTCGGTTTAACGGTCACACGGCCTGGTGGGAGGAGGTATAACGGCAACGTTTTCCGGATGAATATTCCGGATAAATGATTATTTTTGCAGACATAATTTTTAATTAAAATGTATATATCATGAAATCAAACAAATTATTATTATTACTGGTAATTGTATCTTCGCTGTTGGCGTGGAATTGCAAAGACGCCTCCGAAGCAGTAAAAACACCTGTTAAGGCCATCAAGGTAGAGCCTGAAATCTTCCACCTGACGGTAAACGGTACACAGCAAATAACAGCCGAGCCGGATCCTTTGGACGCCGATCCGGAAGAAAAACCGTTCAAATGGGAATCAAGCAACGCAGGCATAGCCACGGTATCCGCCTCCGGTCTGGTAAGAGGCGTGTCGGCAGGTTCGGCGGAAATCACCGTCAGGGCGCAAGTGAGCAGCAACGTCGAGAAAAAGATTCCGGTAACGGTTAGCAGTATAAATATTCCGCTGACGGCAATTGTGGTCTCTCCTGAAACGGTAACGCTCAATGTCAATGAAACGCGACAGATCAGAGCCACGCCGGAGCCGTCCAATGCAACGGACGTATCCTTCTCATGGTCGTCGGATAACAGTAATGTGGCCACCGTCTCCTCCGCTTCCGGCGTTGTAACGGGCAAAAACAAAGGTACAGCCACTGTTACGGTCAAATCGGGCAATATCGAAAAGAAAATCCCCGTCGCCGTTGTACAGCCGTTCACCATATACATCGGATCAATCGCATACAGGGTCGATACGCTGGATTACCGTGAAATTGCACCGGGCGTGAAATGGCTTAAATTCAATATGCCGGAATACGTCAATGGCTTCGGAACACCGGGCAAAGGACTTGTATCGAATATCATAGAAGTAGATCTTTCCGTCGAAGGAAACCGCCTGGAAGTCTGTGCAGCATCGCAGGCAACGCTGTACAATGTGGAACGCCCCACCGCCATGTACGCACGTAAAAATGCCGCATATTCCGCATCGGGCCGCAAAGTCGTCGCCGCGATCAACGGAGATTTCTATCTCCTGTCCTCATCGAATACAACCGGCTACGCATACATCAATAACCGTCCGTTAGGAATGGAAGTGGAAAACGGCAGGATAGTGCAAACTCCCTTCTCATGGAACAACGGATTTGTTTTGAGCGACAACCGGCTGCCGTCTCACGGCACGGTCACTTATTCCGGTACAGTCGATGCCGCCGGGCAGACTTTCCCCCTGGCGGAAATCAACGGATTTGCCGGCGCAGGAGAACTGGTACTGTTCAATAACCTGTCCAATTCCTATCCTACGGATTCCGCTTTTGCGTGGTCGCCCTATACCAGCATGATGGTTTCGCTCTCGTATCCCGAAGGCGGCTGGCGCGTCAACGAGCGCATGGAATTTACCGTCACCCAAATAGAGCATGACATCGAGGGTAAAGATTTCAACGGCGAAAGCGCCATCCTTGCGGGCAACAGTTTCGGAGATCCGAACCGGTCGCTCGGTTTGGGCAACAATCCTGAGACGCCTCATGCAATGACCGTTTCCGATCAGGGCGCTTATTTCGACACACAGACTACCGGCGACGATCCGTACGTCTATACGACTACTTTGACGTCAAGCATAAGCGGCGCTGCCACCGCATCGTTTTCATTCGAATACCAGAGTGCAACCAGTATTCCCGATTTCCAAATCTTCTACGGCGTTCCGTGGGCGTCCGCCGACGCTTCAACCGCGCCTAACCTGCAATTGAGCAACACCGGCATCGACGCCGGCAATGAGTCAAAATGGCAAACATTCACACTGGATATGAAACCGGCAATCCTCAACCACAACTGGGGAAAAAACGGTCATGCCCTGCGGCTGGATATCGGCGGAAAAAGCGGGTATCACGTGCTGATCCGCAATATGAAACTTACAGCCGATTATTCAGACGACGACGACGACTCCCGTACATTCCTGTCAAAGCTCCGTCAAGCCGATAAAATCGGCATAACAATGAATGTGAAATTAGACGGCAGAACGCTTACCGACAAACACCTGAACGTCGTGGGCTATCACAGCGTAATCCTGCAACAGGGCATTCCGGTAAACAACTGGAACGAAGCACACCCGCGTACAGCCACAGGCTATTCGCAGGACGGCAAAAAAGTATATCTCCTGGTGGTAGACGGACGGCAGGCGAATTATTCCGTCGGAGTTGCTACCAATCACTTGGCCGCCATACTGAAAGCATTTGGGGCATACTCGGCCGTAAACCTGGATGGAGGCGGCTCGTCCTGCATGGTCGTGGAGGGCCAAATCAAAAACAAACCCTCCGACGGATCGGAACGCGCCGTAGCCAACGGTATAATAGTGACGGTAAACAAATGATGTTTTTCACCGCAATCTGTGGTCTTTTGGAGATGTGCCGAAATGATTCCTGAACGATTTCGAGAAACGGGAATAAGAACCGAATCCCGTTTTTTGGCGATACCGGACAATGTATCCGCATCTTCACGAATCATCTCGCCGGCTCTCCGAAGTCGGTAACTGCGCAGGAAATCAACGGGCGACATGTCCGTTAGCCCTTTTATTTTCCGGTAAAATGCCGTGCGGCTGAATCCGGGTTCTTTCCGAGTGCGTCCACGTTTAATTGGGGATGGGATAATTCCTGTTCCAACAGTTGCATCATTCGATCCATGATTTTCCGGTCATACGGATTCAGGGATACAGGAACAGGCGTTCCTTCCTTAACTCAGTAAGAATAAGGCTGGAAGAACGCAAAAAGAGAAATCATTAATTAAGGGGACTCCGAAAAACTCACTTTTTGAAAAAAAAGTTGCCTTAATATTTTGTAAATCAAAATATAACACCAACATGAGTTTACAAACAAATACTGCTGCGGTGGCTCGCGACGCCATGCGTTTATCCCACAGCATGGCGCCGGCAAAGGCGCAATGGCCACATTGTGTAAAACCTTTGTCCGAGAGTCGCGGCAGGGCGAGTTCGTGCGCCTGCCGGCGTGAGAGCCAACGAATGGCGGCGCCTTAACGCCTGAAACAAAGGCAAAAAACATAATAATCAATAAATTAAAAAATGGATGCAAAGTTTAAACGTGTATATCTCATTTTCGTCTATTGGCGGGAATGTTACCATTTGAAATTTATAGAGATAGCGAAACTATTTTAGAATCAGATGTATTTTAAATTTTTAAATTATGTTCGGAATTTGGCAAACATTTATGATGACGCATTTAATCGTATTGGTGATAGCTGTTTTTTTACTGATTAAGACGAAAATACCGTCCATTGATAAGTTTTTTTGGGCGTTATTGATGTTTTTTATCCCGCCGGCGGGCAGTATTTGGTTTCTCTTTTGGCGTCGTCGCCTGTAAACCGGCTAAAAAACCAGCTTACAAAAAAATTTCCGGCATCTACGGGATAATTTTCCCCCCTGTCACAAGACAGGAACAAGAAAAACAAGTATGAAAAACAAGTAAATTTTTATTAATAATTAAATAATCAAGTATGAACAAAAAAATCATTTATTGGGGCGCAATACAAAAAATATTGTTGTCCGTATGTACTGTTCTGTGTACGGTTTCGTTGCATGCGCAACAGGGCGCAGCCGTTACCGGAGTAATAGTCGATGAACTCGGATCGCCCATGCCGGGCGCGACGGTTCAGTTACAGGGAACTGCCCGTGGCGTGATAACCGACTCGGACGGATCGTTTTCCATTAATGTACCCTCATTATCGGAAAGCGTACTGGAAGTGTCGTTTGTCGGTTACGAAACACAGGTGATCGCGATAGGAGGGCGAAAAGTAGTCGCAGTGCAGATGAAACCTCAGGCTGCCGAAATGGAAGAAGTAACCATCACGGCATTCGGCAAGCAAAAGAAAGAGAGTGTGGTAGCCTCTATCCAGACGCTTAATACCAAGGAACTGCGCGTGCCTTCCAGCAATCTTACCACAGCGCTCGCCGGACGGATGGCGGGTATGATTTCCTACCAGACAAGCGGTGAACCGGGCGCCGATAATGCCCAGTTCTTTATCCGCGGCGTAACAACCTTCGGCTACAAAACTTCGCCGCTGATCCTCATCGACGGTTTTGAAGCGTCAACCGACGATCTTGCACGGCTATTGGTGGATGACATTGCCAGCTTCTCCATCCTGAAAGACGCTTCGGCAACCGTCCTCTACGGAGCACGCGGAGCAAACGGTATCATTCTGGTTACTACCAAGGAAGGACGCGAAGGCCCTCCGAAAATCAACGCCAGAGTGGACGTACACATAGCCACGCCGACCAAAATGGTGGAAATGGTGGACGGAGTAACTTACATGCGCCTGTACAACAAGGCGCTCACTTCTCGAAACCCTCTGGTGGTTCCCTACTATAGCGAGCAAAAGATACAGTCCACCATGCGCGGTGAAAATCCGATGATCTATCCCAATGTAGACTGGTACAAAATGCTGTTCAATAACCATACCATCAACAAACGGGTAAGTCTCAACGTTTCCGGCGGCGGGCGTATTGCCTCCTATTATGTTTCCGGCGGGTATGAAAACGAAAACGGTTTGCTGAAAGTGGATAGACTCAACAATTTTAATAATAATATTTCCATCAACCGGTTCAGTTTGCGCAACACGAATATTGTCAACCTGACAAAAACTACCATACTGGAAACAAGATTGAACGGGCTTTTCCAACGTTCCGTAGGTCCCTATGTAGGAGCGAGCGACATTTTTGCCATGGTGATCAACGGCAATCCCGTTGATTTCCCTTCCGTCTATGAACCTGACGAAGCGCACCGGTACACCCAGCATACTCTTTTCGGGCTTACGCCGAACGGCGGCACCAACCCTTATGCCCAGATGGTGCGCGGCTACAGTTCCAACGACAATATCACGATGACCATAACCGGTACATTAAAGCAGGATCTCAATTTTGTCACCGAAGGGCTGAACGCGGAAGCCAGAATATCCATCAATTCCGTCGCGGCTTATTCTGCGCGGAGAACGTACAGTCCCTATTATTATTCGCTGGAAACTTACGATCCCATTACGGGCTATTACCGGCTGTACAACCTGAATCCGCAGTCGGGAAGTGCGCTTTTGAGCGATGTGCAGCCCTCGCGCGATGCAGAGTTGCATTATTATTACGATGCACGCCTTAACTGGGCGCGCGCTTTCGGGAAACACAATATCGGCGCTATGGTGGTAGGCATGGCCGACGAATTGCAGTCGATAGCAGGGAACAGCACCTCCATTTACGAAACCCTGCCCGAAAGAAACCTGAATCTTTCCGGACGCATCAACTACGATTACGACAGTCGCTATTTCTTTGAATTTGCTTTCGGATACAACGGGTCGGAAAAATTCACAGGCAAACAGAAATTCGGCTTCTTCCCCTCTTTCGGCGGCGGATGGCTGGTATCCAACGAAAAATTCTGGACCTCGCTAAAGAACCTGATCAGCCTGCTGAAATTCAAAGCCACTTACGGATTTGTAGGCAATGACGCCATTGCCGGACGGGCGGGACGCTTCTTTTATCTGTCCAATATCTCCATCGGTTCCGGAGGCGGATACATCTGGGGTGAAAATTTCACCAACGGCTACGGCGGATATGCCATTCATCGGTATGCCAATCCCGATATTACATGGGAACAGTCGGAAAAAATCAATCTCGGCGTAGAACTGAGTCTGTTCAAGGACGAAGCCGTCAAATTTCAGGTGGACGTCTTCCAAGACCTGCGCAGCAGAATTTATATGCAGCGGCAGAATTTCCCCTCCACTTCGGGACTTGAAACCGCCATCCACGGAAATGCCGGTAAAGTGAAATCCAAGGGAATCGATATTTCCGTCGATATCCAACATTCCTTTCCCAATCAGGCATGGATCACGGGACGCGCCAATTTTACCTATGCCACCAACCGTTATCTTGAACTGGATGAAAAAAATTATCCCGACGAATATCTCAAACGCAAGGGATCAAGTATCAACCAGTCATGGGCGCTGATTGCCGAACGACTTTTTGTTGATCAGGCGGAAATAGACAACTCTCCCAAACAGGATTTCGGCACTTACATGGCAGGCGACATCAAATACAAGGACATGAACAACGACGGCGTTATCAATCCCAACGATCAAGTCGCCATGGGTTTTCCGGTAGGCACGCCCGAAATACAGTATGGATTCGGTTTGTCCGGCGGATACAAGGGCTTCGACCTGTCGTTCTTCTTTCAGGGCAATTCCCGTATATCTTTCTTTATCAACCCCAGCGCTATCGACCCGTTTACCGGAAGGCGCAATGCCATGTCAATCGTCGCACGCGAATCGTGGTCGGAGTCCAATCCCGACGTACATGCTTTCTGGCCTCGACTCTCTACCTACACCATCAACAATAATATCCAAGGCTCGTCGTGGTGGTTAAGGGAAGGAGGGTTTCTGCGCCTAAAAACAGTGGAAGCGGGATATAACCTGAACAAACTTTCCGACAGGGCAGGATTGAGCAATTGCAGAATCTATTTCAGCGCCGAAAACCTGTTCTATGTCAGCCCGTTCAAATATTGGGATCCCGAAATGGGCGGGAGCGGATTGGGTTATCCGCCCAACCGCCGTTTTAACATAGGGGTTCAAATCGGATTTTAATTCATTAATAGAGTCTTATAAATTATAAATTATAAATTATAAATATATTTGATATGAAAAACAAAAAATATTTTGCCATCATCACCGGAATATGGGCGACAACAGGTAGCATCCTGACGTCGTGTTCCGAATATCTGGACGTCGTACCGGACAATACGGTAACGCTTGACCACCTGTTCATGTTGAGGGAAGACGCTTGGAACGCGCTGGCCAAAGTGTACAGCTATATGCCCAACGACGCTAACCCGCAGAGTACTTCCTATTTGCTGGGCGACGAATGGCTGGGCAAACTGGAATACGAGAACAACGATAACACCCTTTACGGCATCCGCATCATGCGCGGCGCACAATCCCTCACCAATCCTCTGTTGGGCGACTGGAGCGGCACCAGAGGAGGCGTTCCTTTGTATCAGGGAATCAGGCAGGCAAATGTCTTCCTGCAAAACATCTCAAAAGTACAGGACATGACGGAAACGGAAAAAACCGAGTGGAAATCGCAGGTACTTTTCCTGAAAGCCTATTATGTGTTCCGGCTGGTGCAAAAATACGGGCCGGTAGTGCTTGAGGACGACATCATCGAACCCAACGACCCGCCGGAAAACCTGTTCAAAGCGCGTTCAAAGGTCGAAGACTGTTTCGATTACATTCTCAAACTGATGAATGAGGCCATTCCCGGCCTGAGGGAACGGGCGCTTTCCAATAACGCCGGACAGGTGGATCGCGTAGTGGCGCTGGCCATCAAAACAAGGGTGCTGCTCTTCCGCGCAAGTGAGTTCTACAACGGCAATTTCGATTATTACGACAATTTCCTCGACCTCTCCGACCCCGACAAAAAACCCTTCTTCCCGATCACTTACGACAAGGAAAAATGGAAAGACGTGATTGACGCCGCAGACGAGGCCATCCGACTGTGTGAGGACAACGAGATTGATCTCTACCGGTACGAGGGAGCGCCCTACCTGTACGACCGCGAAGATTATGCCGCCAATCCCGTGTTGCGCACCATCTACGATCTGCGGTTCTCCATTTGCGAACCATGGAACAAAGAACTCATCTGGGGATATTCCAGCATCAATATCTGGAGCGACAACAACATTCAGGCCGCATCTAACGTCCGGCTCCCTGAGGAGATCGAAGGCGACGACCACTCTTCGAGCGGTGCATGGCAATGGCTGGGCGCCACATACGAAATGCTGGAACGCTATTATACTACTAACGGTTTGCCTATTGAGGAAGACCGCACTTTCAATACGGCAAGGAAATTAACCGTTCTTTCCACCCCCGAAGAAAGCGACGAAACCTCCTACGCTCCCTATCGCGGCATTATGCAACCGGCGTCGGAAGCCGTTTACCTCTACCTGAACCGCGAACCGCGATTCTATGCGCATCTGGGCATCACGGGGGGTTATTTCCGGTCGCATCTGGTGCGCATCCCTTTTAAAGGTTATATGGGATCGACAGGGGGATACGAACCTTCCATCAACGCGGGCGATTTCTTCGTTTCGGGCATCGGCGTGCAAAAATTCGTCCATCCCGAATCCAAAAGCGGACATGCCATACGCATCAAATCCTATCCGCCGCCCATCATCCGCATGGCCGACCTCTACCTGATGAAAGCCGAGGCAATGAACGAATATTACGATACGCCTACCCCGGAAATCTGGGAACTGATCAATAAAATACGCACACGCGCCGGCGTCCCGAATGTGGAAACAGTGTACGGCAACCCGTCGCTGGTAGTAACCAATTCTATCAACAAGCATACCAAAAAAACCGGACTGAGGGAGATCATCCTCCGCGAACGGAGTATTGAATTCGCTTTTGAAGGCGGCATACACTTCTGGGACATGTTCCGCTACAAAAAAGCCGTTACTTCCTTTTCCGCGCCTGTCAGGGGATGGAACTATAAGGGCGGAGACGCCGACAAGTTTTTTAGCGTGCTTTCCCTGCAAAATCGCAAATTCACTGTCACCGATTGCCTTTGGCCGATTGACCTGAATGAAATGAATACCAACGCAAATTTAATCCAAAACCCGGGATGGTAAGACCTGACGCGCCTGACTCGGCAGTGTCCGAAGCTCCGGCAGCGTCAAACCGAAAACTTAAAAATAAATTAAAAATTTTTGAATCATGAACATAAAAAAACATTTGAATTATCCGATTTATTGGATAGCATTGATATGGTGCGTCGCTTCATGCGAAGAAGGCTACCGGTATGAAGTAAACTATACCGACAACATTGCGCCCGGCAGTCCGACGATTACCAAGCCTTATCTCCCGCTCCACGGCGGAGCGCGGTTTTATTTCGACATTCCCGACGACAGGGATCTCCTGAGCATCAATGCCGAATACACCACCGAAAAGGGGAAAATTTATACGTTTTCCGCTTCCTATTTTTCCGATTCGCTGGACGTGCTGGGCTGGGGCGATACCAAAGAACACGAAGTGACGATCTATGCGCTCGACCGCGCAGGCAACAAGTCTGTTCCCGTTATACAAAGAGTGACCCCGCTCGAATCGGTGACCTCGCGCGTGGCGGCCACGCTGGAGGTGATCCCCGCTTTCAGCTCCTTCTTTGTCAACTGGGTCAACGAACTGAAGCAGAACATCAACGTGTTTGTCGAATTTCGCATCGGAACAGAAGACAAACTGTTGATCTATACCTCCAACGATTCGATTGCCACGCAGCAGATACGCGATCAGGATCCTGCAATTCCCATTCAGGTGCAGGTACATGTGGAAGACGAATACGGCAATATCTCAAAAACAGTGGAATTTGGCGACATCGAACTCCTTCAGGACGAAGAAATACCCAAATCCGGATGGGTGTTGCCCAAGTACGGCTTTGAAAAGGGAACCGTGTTGCAGGTTTACGGCGACGGCGTCGAAGGACGGCTGGAGTATGTCATCGACGGTGTCATCGACCTCAACAACAATGTGAATTTTATGAACACCTTCAACAAAGGCGCCACAGGACTCGAAAAAGACGGCAACGTCCCCTGGAACCTGATCCTCGATCTCGGCGATTATTACCAGTTGAGCCGTATCAATACCGTACAGCGGCACGATCATGCATCGGAAACCAGCCCGCTGTCGCGGGGAATGTATTACGGCAGCGAAAATGTCGGGCTTTACAACATGTATTTCTGGGACGACGAGTGGGAAGAGTGGATATGGATCTCGGAGCACAAGATTCCGATACCTGCCGGACTGAGCGAAACGGAAATCTCCCTTTTGGGGCAAAAAGGCGACGAAGCCGTGATGTATCCCTACGACCCGCGTTTCACCAAACCCACCAGATGGTTCCGTTACGAAGCGCTTAAAGCCTTTGACGGCAATTATTCAAGTACCGTCGCCAATTGTCTGTCCGAAATAACGCTTTACGGAAAAAAGGCAAACAGCAATTAGACCGACGACTTGTCAGCGTCAATTCAAACTTTAAAAACAGTGATCTTTAGTAATTTAAAATTAAATAAACATGAAAACAAAAACAAAAAATTATGCCGGCCTTCTTTGGGTCGTTGCAACGGCGTTGCTGCTGTGGACTTGCAGCGACATGTACGATAACATCAAACAATACACGGGCGAAGACGTGTTTCCTGCCAAATTTGATACCATATTCGGAAACATCGGCTACGAGCGGGTAGAAATTGATTTGGTAAAAGCGGGACGCATTCCGGCAAGTAAAATCAGGATGGGCAAAGCCAAGAGAACCGTCATTGAGTACAACAACGCGGCCAACCACGATACCATTATACTCATTGATTCGGTGTGCTCCTGGGTGAATATCAAAAACCTGACCTTTTCCAAAACGTACCGGTTCAAAATTTATACCCTGGGCGACTTTGACGAAGACAAATCGGTGCCGGTGGAAATATCGCTAAGGCCTTATTCGGAAGCAGACGCCCAGTATCTGTCGGTGCCGGATCCCAAAATATCCGTTTATCCTTCCATGGCCACCGTCAGTTGGAGCGAAGGGTGGATGACCACCTATTCGCAATTCGTCAGCCTGAAATACAGTTACACGAACAAGCTCTTTCAACTGTGCGAAGGAGAAGCGTCCGGAGTAGTCCCTTCGTTTCATGTGCTTGATTTGCCTATAGGCAGGTCTACGCCGGTAACCCTCTCCTACAAAGTGATTCCCCTGGTGGACGGTAAACTGATTCTGGATACCCTGCCCATGACCGCACAACTTACGATAACGACTACTTCGGGATCGGATGTATTTCTTCCCAAAGACGGGCCAACGCTTCAGGCTAACGGCCTGACTTCGTTTACGCAGGCGGCGGCGGCAGCCCTGAATAAACTATCGCTGCCGGTACACATCAAGTCGCTGGGCGATTTGGAACAATTCCCGCATCTGAGGGAACTCGACCTGACCGGCGGTTCGCTAATACCTCTGCCGGGCGGCGGCGCCCTGCCGTTACCCGCTACTTCATACGACGGAAACGGCTTTTCCGAAACGGTCGGAGGAGGAAGCTGGACGCCCCTCATCAGGCGCATGGAAAACAATATTAGCGAGGTAAATTCACTGGAAAAACTGCTTAACGGCGGCGTACTCCAAAAAGTCTATTACGCGCCTAACTCCATGGGACTTGATGAAAAACTGGCGCCCTACGTAACAAGGGGAATTGTCGAATTAGTCGATATGCCCGATGAAGTTCCCATCCCGGAGCAGTTCCTTCTGGAGCAAACCCGGATAGCAACTCCCGACTGGGCGCACGACCTTGTCCTGAATCCTGACGACGCGCCGGCGCCGCCGGCGGGCGTCGCCTTCGACCATACCATCAAATTGACGGTACAATCCAAAAATCCGACCCTCTCCTTTAACCTTCCGGTGGAATACCGCTGGAACCTTAGCGAGTACCGATACCTGAAATTCAGAGTGTATACGCCTTCTTCGGCTGAATTGACGTCAAATCCCGAATATAAAAAAATATGGCCCCGCTTCATGAATACATGGTGGACTTCACAGGATGAAGCGCGAATCATCAGTTCTTACGGACGAGGCGACTGGTCGGTGCAGGCCGTCACGATACCCGACGACAAGTTGAACACATGGACGGATATTACCGTAGACATGACCAATACCCAAACCGGAATACCCAGCGGTACCGCCGTATACAACAGAATCATCCTGATCAATATCGGCGCCGAAGAAACAACAGGCGATCCGGGAGACCTTGTCTACTATTTCGCCGATTTCAGGATATGCAAAAACAATTGAATATTGAAAATCAAGTGATTATAAATAAATAGTTGAAATATTTTAAATTAATTTTAGTATGAAATCTTTTATCAAAATTTTTCTTGCCGCCGGCATGACTGTTGCGGCAATTTTCACCGGCTGTAAAAACGACAGCGAGAGTGAAAATGGAATATTCTACGCCCAGTTGCGCAGTTTTCAGGAGGACGCCGTTTATCCGCTTCTGGTGGAAACCGACGTCACCATTCCGATTGGCAGGTTTGCTTATGAAGAAATGGTGTATGCCGAATCCGGCGCCGAAGCCGTCGTGGAGGCGGACATGTCGCTCGTGGAGGCTTATAACAGCGTCAACGGTACCTCTTACCTGCCTTTGCCTTCCGGAGTGTACAGTCTGGACAAGAACACGCTGACCATCGATAAAGGTAAAAAACAGTCGGACTTGCTGTATGTTACCATCTCGCCGGGCAGACAACTGCAAACGGGCGCCGGATACCTGATGCCGGTCACCATCCGCTCGGCAAACGGCGACGTCGTGTTCCTGAATGAAGCCAAAAAAACCATTTATGTGGTGTTTGACGCTACGGAATACGCAAAAGTGTACATGGTAGGCGCCGACAGCGAAGACCCGATATTTGTCGCCAATAACAGGGAACTCGTCGGTATGCCCATCCTGAGCGTCGCCTATGAAGGAACCGTCAATTACCCATCCCCCGTGGATGTGTCGTTTCAGGCGGACATATCGCTGGTTACTGCCTACAATATAGCGCACAATACCTACTACGACCCTTTGCCGGTCAACAGTTGGACGTTCGATTTCCAGTCCGTAACGATCCGAAAGGGCAAAAACATTTCGGAAAAAGTCAATGTTATTGTCAATCCGAGAGTGCTGAAAGAAGGCAGGGGCTACTTATTGCCCGTTACCATCACAACGGTTACGACAAATGATCCTAAATTCGTGCCCGACGAACAGCGCAAAACGGTTTACCTGCTTTTCTATCTGGAACCCAACAAGGCAAAAAGCAAATGGAAAGTGATTGACGTGTCCGATTACGAAGAAAGCGGAAATTACGGCATCCCGACCAACCTGTTCGACAACGATCCGGAAACGCTCTGGCATACGCATATCAGCGCCCCGATAGGAGTGGTGCAGATGCCTCACTTCGTCGCTATTGATATGGTTGATTCCGTCAGGGTGTATGGCCTCAAATTTTACAACAATCCGGCATATTTTGTCAATGGCGCCACCGACATCAGCGCTCCCCGTTCCGTCGTCTTTGAACTGAGCAAGGACAATACGACATGGGTGGAAGCGCATCGTGTAAGCTCTTTGCCCTTTGTGCAAATCCAGTTCGTGGAATTTCCCGTAGCAATGATAGCGCGCTATTTCCGGATCACCGTACTCGACTCTTACTCGCAGCCTTACACGTCTATCGCAGAGATAGACGTGCTTAGCGAACGTTCCCTTGACCTCCGGTTTGTCGAACCGACGCGCACCAATATGACCGAACATGCTGAGGGCTATTGGGAAATCTCCCCGGGCGGTAACGACCCGTATGTCTTTACCACAACACTGACGGCAGACCTCCGCGAAAAAAACACAGTATCCTTCTCTTTCGAGTACCAGTCTAATACAAGCATCACCGACGGACAAATATTTTATGGCGTTCCGAACGTTTCGGCAGCAGCGTCAAGTCCTGCCGATATCCAGTTCCAAAACACGGGAATCAACGCCGCTAACGAATCGCTGTGGAAATCGTTCAACTTCGACCTCAGCGACGCCGTCGCAACACACGGATGGGGCGACGTCGGTCATCGCCTGCGCTTCGACTATACCAACTCCAGTTCGGCGAGAATGTTGATCCGCAATGTGAAAATCACCTATCAGGACCCCGACCCTGCCGGTGATCTTTAGACCCTGCCGGCAGCCGTAGTGGTATTTATACTGTGTACGGGCATAACTTTATGCAGTAAAAATATATGGCCATTGGCTTCGATTCCCTGCATTGTTAAAATTGTATAGCTTTTAGGTGTTTTATATGCCGCAAATTGCTGATAAACAATAATATTGTATTTGAAATCCATACAAAATTAACAATACCCGATCCCCCGCAGGAGAATAATATCAATAGAAAATGTGCATCCCTCCCCTCCCGATTCCCCTCAGGCGAACCGGAACAAAGCGGAGTTCGGCGGGGCCAACCGGAACGAACCGGAGCGCGATGCAACCCATCGCAAAATCATACCGCATCATGTATATTTCTCCTATTATGACCAAGGATAGTTTAAACAGTTAAGGTAGAAATTAAGATGCATTTAACGAAGGTAAATATGAATCGGAACAGTTGCCTGTCTTCGATTTCCGAAGGAAACAGCGTTTTTGATAATATATGCTTATTGGTTATGTGTG
>JAIRLS010000038.1 GCA_031259205.1 Bacteroidales bacterium
CTTTCTGCGGAAGAGAGGGCGATTTATGATTACGAACAGGAAGCCAAAAGTCGCTATCTCAGCCAAATCGCCTCTGCAAAATACGAAGTGGAATGGGAATACTCGAAACAGATCAAAGAGAAAGATAAAGCGCTCGAAGAGAAAGATAAAGCGCTCGAAGAGCAAAGCAAAGCGCTCGAAGAAAAAATACGCGAAATAGAAGAATATAAACGTCTTTTAAATATAAATTAAGATTAAGATTAAGCGCATAGAATACCCATTTTCCTGTATCTGATGGATCTGCAACAGATTCCCATTTTGCATAATTATTCCCGTTTAAATTTTGAGTAGATGGACGGGGAAATCTTTGCTCGAAGTTGCTTTCAAATGTTTTGTACGCAATGGAGTCGTCCAAAAAAATAAGCATGTATGTTTTTTCATTATCAACACATTTGGCTCGCTTTGAGATTTGAGCCTGCAATAACGGCTACGATAAGCCGGTTTGCGACAATTTGAAATGCACCCGTTTGATGGAAAACTTGTCGATTGTTCGTTTTTTAGTACATTTGTATCCGTATTTTATTAAATAATTTTGATGAATCTTCAAAAAATCAGGGAGGAGTTTCCGATATTGGCGCAAAAGGCATACGGTAAGCCCATCGTGTATCTGGACAACGGGGCTACCACTCAAAAGCCGCAAACGGTGCTGGATACCCTTGTGCGGATGTATGCCGAACAAAACGCCAATATCCACCGTGGGGTGCATTTCCTGAGCGAACAGGCAACCGAAGCGTACGAAAATGCGCGACGCACGGTACGCGACTTTCTGAATGCTGCGCTTTCCCAGGAAATCATCTTTACGTCGGGGGCTACCGCAGCCATCAATCTGGTGGCGTTTTCGTACGGCGAGCGTTACGTCAAAGCCGGCGATGAAATCATTGTGTCCCTTATGGAGCATCACTCCAATATTGTCCCGTGGCAAATGATGTGCGAAAGAAAAGGAGCGCTGCTGCGGGTGATCCCTATTTCGGACAGCGGCGAATTGCTGACGGAAGAGTACGGAAAGTTGCTTTCGTCTAAAACACGCCTCGTTGCCGTCACCCATGTATCCAACACGCTGGGAACGGTGAATCCCGTAAAGGAGCTTGTCCGGATGGCGCACAATGCCGGCGCACACGTGCTCGTGGACGGCGCACAGTCGGTACAGCATATCCCTGTGGATGTACAGGATTTAGCCTGCGACTTTTTCGCTTTTTCCGGACATAAACTCTATGGGCCTACCGGCATAGGCGTATTGTACGGGCGTAAGGAACTGCTCGACGAACTTCCGCCGTGGCAGGGCGGAGGGGATATGGTTGATTGCGTCCGCTTCGAACGGACGACCTACAACGAATTGCCGTTTAAGTTCGAAGCCGGCACCGCCAATTATATCGACGCCGTAGGTCTGGAAAGCGCTATCCGTTACCTGCTTTCCGTGGGAATGAAGGATATCGTCGATCATGAACAGGCGCTGACGCGGTATGCGTTGGAACGGCTTCGGCAAATAAACGGGATACGGCTTTTCGGGACGGCAAAGCATCGCGTGGGTACCTTCTCGCTGCTGTTGGACGGCATTCACCCCTACGACGCCGGCATGATCCTTGATAAAATGGGCATTGCCGTACGCACAGGCACTCACTGTACGCAACCGCTCATGCAACGTTACGGTATAGAGGGAACTCTACGCGCTTCCCTGGCGCTCTACAACACTTTCGACGAAATCGATGCGCTGTGCGCAGGGCTTGAAAAAGCGCAAAAAATCCTTAAAACTTGACGCCTATCGTGAAGGTGACCGAATGGCGTTTCTCCTGCATAACAGAACTTAGCCACAGGTTTGTCGAGGGGTTTTCGCGGTACAAATCATAATAATGGGAAGGGTATCCCGTATATACATAAGCCATATCGAAGTATACGCTTTGTCCCCTGATGCCGGCGCCTCCGGAATAACTGATAATACCGTCGTTATTGAAATGATCGGAATTGAAATTCCGGTCGTTAAAAGGAGTACTGTAATACGCAACGCCCCCCCGCAATGAAACAGGCCCTATGCGAAATTCCGCGCCTGTTTTCAGGTTAAGGGCGTTCCTGAGTACGGCGTCCTTCTCGCGGTTGATCTCATGAAACTCCGAGTTGGGACGAAACTTAGCCGTTGTATAATCCACATATTCGGCGTCCACACCGATAACCCCGAATGTTCCGATGATGACAGCCATATTGGCGTTGTACCTCCACGGCGTGGACAGTTTGATCGTCTTTTCGCCGACAGGGCTTTGCGAAGAATAATAGGTGTCACCACCCGCTACCACAGGTTTATTGTAATAAGCATGTATTTCGGTAGTAAGCTCCGAATGCAGGCGGTAACGGGTGGGCGTATGAATCGCCGCGCCCAACCGCAACATATTGATCGGCCGGAAAATGACGCCCGCTTTAAAGTTCATTCCCGTACCGTTCACCGTATAGTCGGAATGAAACTGAAATTCGTCCAGGTATTCAAATTTAGGTATTTCCGTATGGACGTACGATTCCTTATGCGAAACGCTGTGGATTCCCCAGGTAGCGCCGATATACGCCCAGTCGCTGATGTTGGCGCCCAGTGAAATGGCATACTCCCCGATACCGCCGTTGTTGTTGACGGTGCGTTTCATCTGTTGCCTGTACGGCTTCCCTTGCCTCGAATAATCGTTATAGTAGTCGTACTTCTGTTGCGGATCAACAAAATCTATGAGATAGGTATCAAATGCCGGTCCTAAATAAAAATTGTCAAGCTGATCTTCCGATAAGGGATTGCCATTGTTGTTGGCGTCCCAGGTGAAGTCTTCTATCATGGAAGAGGAAACGTCGGTATCCACAAAAGCCGACGATGCGAAATCGCTCAGCCGGTTGTAGGCGAGGCCGAAAGTAACGCTCCGGATCGTCTTTTCGTCGTTCCGCTTCCACGTATGTATGTAACCGATGTTGCTAAGACGGAAACGAGCGCTAAATTCCTCGAAATTATTGCCATTCAGCATGGCATTGGTATTGACGAAACTCGGCCCCATCGAGAGGGTAAATTCGGAACTGCGATAGATGCCTATGCCTGCCGGATTGGAACTTAGCACGGACACGTCCCCGCCCAGTGCGCCGAATGCGCCGCTCATGGCTGCCGAGCGTGCAGTGCTGCCGGTATAATATCTCGAATACGACAGAAGGTCAATAACAGTTTGAGAAACGGCATTCTGTACGCACAAAATGCCGAATATGAATATGATGACTATTTTTGTTTTCATGAGTGTGTCAATATGAGGGATAAATGATTTTTGGTTTTTTAGTCGTGCGGCGCTTACCGTCTTCCGCCGGAAGAACTGGAGGACGACCTCGAAGAAGAGGACGAACTCGAAGAACTCGAAGACGAACTTCTTGACGACGAACTGCTACTGTATGAACTGGAACTGCGCGACGGCGTCGAATAGGAACTGCTCGAACTGGTGCGCGACGGCGTCGAATAAGAAGGCGAACTGCTGCTGCGCGAGGATGAGCTGGAAGACGTAGTAGTAGTGGTACGGCTGCTTGTCGACGGCGTGCTACTGCTGCTTTGCGTGGTACGCGGAGTGGAGTAGGTCGATCTTGAGGTTGAAGTCTGTCCCGTACTGGTGTTGGTGCCGGTACTGGTGCTGGTGCCGGTCGTACTGTTCGAAGAGGTTGTTGTCCGTCTGGTCGTGCTGTATGTGGGCGTTGAGGACGCCGTCGATGTTGTGGGACGCGAGGTCGCGGTCGCGGTTGAGGTGCGGTAAGTGGTTCCGTTGTTACTGCTGGTGGTTGTCCGTCCCGATGATACCGCGTTGGCTGTCCGTCCTGTCGATGAACTGACTGTCCGTCCCGATGATACCGAGTTGGCTGTCCGTCCTGCCGACGAACTGACTGTCCGCCCCGATGACGTCGCGCTGTATGTTCTTCTTAACGATGAGCCGCTCGAAGCGTAAGTGTTTCCCCCCCTGCGGTAAACAGGCCCCGAAATGACGACTCTCGGTCGAGGGTTGTAGTAAGAATAGTGGTAATGCGGATAATAATAATCATAGTATCCGTAATACCACGGGTTGTGCCATGAGTGGTAATACCACGGACGGTAATAGTAGTAGGACGGATAACTCCATCCCCATCCCCATCCCCATCCCCATCCATAGTAGGAACTGTACCACACGCTCGGATACCAGGGGTCGTAATAGAAACGGTCGAAACGGTTCAAACGATAGGCATACGAGTCGTAATCATTATAATTGTTATAATCGTTATAATAATTATTGGTAATATAGGTATTACCCTCCGGATCTTTGGTTTGAGTGGATTCGACATACGAGTAGGAAGAAGATCCGTTGTCGGCAGCCGGGGCGTCATACTGCTCAACCGGCGCTTCGCCTGCTTCCAAAGCCCTGCGATATTTCTCGTAATTGCTCAATGAGTCGGCGTCGGTTTCTTCTACGGATGAAACAGCCGACGTGGTTACAGTCGATGACTGTTTTTTCGGGACATAATATATGTCGTCGGTATATCTGGCTTGTGCAGCCGAGTATTCTACTGACATCGCTATTGCGATGATGCTGGGGAAAAAATACATTGTCTTCATGATTCGGTCCTCCTGTTTGTTTAAAATTATTCTATTCATTTATTATTCTATCGATGGTAATACAAATATTGTACCAAAAATGATAAAAATTCGGAATCATCTTGTTTTTCCTGTGTTTTTTCGTTTTTGGAACTGTAAAATTCCTGTTTTTTCACAACGAAGAGCGTCCTTATCCTTTTGTGTGGCAAGTGTTACCGGCAGAAGCGAAATCGCAAAAATGTATTTGTTTCGGATATTTGCCTTCCGTATTCTTGCGATACGCTGTTCACCTTACTGTTTCTACCACTGTCAGCGAATAATTCAGCCTGTGATAGTGGTTGTATATCAATATGCGTTGCGGGCGGCGGGGGTTACGGAGAATGCAGGACGCAGGAAACCGGCCGTCGAGGAGGGAGCAGGCGGCCAGCGCCAGCGCAAAGCTTCCGCTGGTGGTATATTCGCCGCACAGATGTTTGTAGGAAGCCCATTGCGTGTCCCTGCGAAAAATCCGTTCCGCCGGATGATCGTAAATTCTGTCGTCTTGCATGTTCCCGTTGACGCCGCACAGTACCGTGTCTATGTCGTCGTTATGAAGATGATGCGCGGAAAGGAATGTGTCGATAAAATCGGCGGCAGGCTTGTAACAGGTTCGGACGGCGGTTACCCGTGCAAAAACTTTTCCGGCAGGGACGCGGCTGAGGAGAAAAAACGCGGCTCCTTCGCCGCCGACAGCCGCATGTCCGAGTTTCTGCAACATCAGATGATATTGCTTGGAATACTCGTCAATGCCGCCCAGCAATACGTGTTCCGCATTTTTTTCGTTCAGCAGCATCAGAGCGTCCGTTAAGGCGCTTTCGAACGAGGCGCCGCGGTGGCAGTAAGTGCTGTTGTAACCGTGGTTGTGTAACATCCTGGATATTTGGGCGGCGACGGTATTATGCGACGAATTGATAAAAGGGATGGACGACAGCCCCTGTTCGCCGTTCTCCAGCATCGACAGCATGAATGTTTCCAATTCGTTGATGCACGCTAATCCTGTTCCTACCAGTATAGCGTCCGGTTGAAGGTTTTCTGTGTTTTTCAGGCATATCTGCGCCGCTCCCAGCCCCATTTTCAGGATGCGCGACATGCGCCTCAGTTGCAGCGGAGGTATCAACTGTTTGTAATCCGGTTCTATACATCGCAACAGGGGCGCGTTTTCGTAAGTCAGGTCAAAGGAAAAGCGATTGCCGGCTGTTTCCTGCGGGGAGATAAGCCCGATGGAAGTGATGTATGCGTGCATTAGTATCTGGAAAAAATGAGAGAGGTATTGCTTCCGCCGAATCCGAACGAGTTGGAAAGCACATGGTTTACGGTGGCTTTCCGGAGAAGGGTATTGGGTTGGAATGACAGTTCCGGCATGGGATGGTTGAAGCCGGTGTTGGGGAATAACAGTTGTTCGCCGAGGGATAAGACGGATACGACTGCTCCGGCAGAGCCTGCGGCGGCCAACGTATGCCCGATACAGCCTTTGGCCGAACTGAGCGGAGGTATTTGGTTGCGGAAAACGGTTTCCACAGCGCGGCCTTCGGACAGGTCATTGACTTGTGTTCCCGTGCCGTGCGCATGGATGCAGTCAATATCGTCGGGCGACAGCGCGGCGACGGACAAGGCTTGCCGTATGACCATTGCCGCGCCTTTTCCGTCGGGCGAGGAGGAAGTCTGGTGATAGGCTTCGCTTACGTTGGCATATCCGCTTACCACGCACAGAACGTCATCGGGGAGGGCTGTTTTTTCCGGTTCCAATACGACATAGGCGGCGCCTTCGCCCAGGGTGAGGCCATTGCGGTGGGCGTCGAAAGGCCGGCAGCCCGTAGGCGACAGTATCTCCAACGTGTTGAAGCCGTTCAGCGTAAAACGGGTGATGGCGTCGGAGCCGCCGGCCAGCACTTTGTCGGCAAGTCCGTTGCGTATCATCCGGACGCCCGTCAGTATGGCATTTGCCGACGACGAACAGGCCGTGCTGACGGTGGTTACGTTATCCGTGATTCCCAGCGTTTCCGCTATCAGATGCGTTCCGCCGGCGCAATCGAGCAATTCCATCTCCTGTGCATGAATATCGTCCGACGACAGTTTTCGGTAGTGCATCTCGTGGTAGTCCATCCCGCCTGTGGTGGTGGCGTTTACCAGCGCTACGCGACGCACAGGCGTTACCGAATGGGAAGACCGCATGGCCTGCCGCGCCGCCATCAGTCCCAGCAAAGCCGTACGCGAGTAATACCGTCCGACGGTAGGTAACTTCAGCAGGTCGCACAGTTCCTCGTTGCTTTGTTTCACTTCGCCGACGGGAATGTGCCGGTGTACTGTGTCGAACCGCCGGATGCCTCCTATGCCCGAACGTCCGCTTTTCAATGCCGACAGCGTTTCGTCCGCCCCTGCGCCGATGGCGGTAATAATGCCCATCCCTGTAATGAATACTTTCATCTATCGTTTTGGAATAAAATATAGTCCGGATCACTTTCCGGCTGATTTTTACGCTTTACCGTGCATGTCTTTGTTTTCCGGAGGAGTGTCGTCTGTTGTCGTCCGACATTCGGCAGCTCCGGTTTTTTGTTTTTTCAGAATACAGTCAGCCATTGAAGACACCGACTGCAATGCTTCCCGTCGCGTTTTCGGGTCTATTATTTTGACGCCGTAGCGTTTTTCCAGCAACAGGATTAACTCCAGCGCATCAATGGAATCCAGTCCCAATCCTTCTACAAAAAGAGGGGCTTCGGAGTCGATGTCTTCCGGTTTCACATCTTCCAGCGTCAGCGATTCGATAATTTGTATTTTCAATTTTTCTATCAAACTTGTTTTATCCATATTTATTTTTGTTTATCTATATGTCGATTCTTTTCTTTTTATCATATACGACGGCGGCGATGGCGCACAGCATAAAAAAAGCGAGCGAAACGGCACATTCCGTCATGATATCCGACCTGTTTCCGCCCCGGATAAGGACGTCGTAAAAACCTTCCAGTCCCCAGTTGAGCGGAGAGCAGGCGCTCAGCCATTGCATCGGCGCCGGCATGACGAATACCGGAATCCAGATGCCGCCGATAGCCGCCAAAATCACTACCGACACGGACGCGAAGATAGCGGCCTGCTGATGGCTGGAAGCGATTTGCCCGACGACTGTTCCGTAGCCAATGGCTGCCAGCGCCGAACAGCTCCCTACCAATATCAGCAGCCACGGGCTATTGCCAAGCGTCAGGGCAGGCAATCCAAGCAATGGGAAAAGAAATATGCCCATCAGGAAAATGACGGCAAGCTGTAGCAGGCACACCAGCAGGTAGATAATGACTTTTGCCAGCATATACAGGTAATATGGGCAGGGCATGGTACGCAGCCGCGTGAAACTTCCGTCGCCGCGTTCCCTGATAAGGTTGCCCGACAGCGAAACGGCAATGAAAAAGACAGCAAACATGCCCCATGCCGGGATATTGTGTTGTGTGGAGTTGGGAATGGCCTTTACCCTGTCGGAAACGGCATATTGTTCTTTAAGGATTACCCGGTTGCGGGAAAGTTGGATGTCCGGCGTCGGCAGTGGCGTGAGTTTGTTCACTTCCGCCGTGATTTCCCTGAAAAGGAAATCGCTTTCCGTACGAACGGCATATTCGCGGAGCGTGCTGGTCAAAACGCTTCGGAACGAACTTTTGACAACCGGATCGATAAAAAGCTCTACTTGCACGGAATCGGTTTTTAAACTGATATTTTCTCCGCTGAATATGCCGGCTACATAGCGTTTCACGTTTTTGCGAATGAGGTTGGTAGCGTTTTCGGGGATAATGACGCCTATCATGAAATCGCCGCGCTCTACTGCTTTTATCAGCGCATCCTTTTCGACAGGCTGTCCGCCGATGCTGTTTGCTGCGGAGAAGATTCCCGATGCGCCGATTTGCCTTTCGATGGCCGTACCCAGCGAATCCTTGTCGGCATTGAGCAGTAACAGAGGGATGCGCGTTTCGTGGATAGAGTTGAACGTGCTGTCCTGCAAATAGGTCATGATGAGCGCCAACAGCATAGGCATTAGGAACATCATGCACAAACCTGCCCTGTCGCGCAGTAACAGCAAACCGTCTTTATATATCAACCATCTCAATCTGTTCATTCTTCTCTCAAATTTTTACCGGTTTTTTGCAAATAGACGTCTTCCAGCGTACGACATCCTTCCGATTGTGCAATCAGTGCGGAGGGCGTTCCCGTACATATTGTCTTTCCGCCGTCGATAAGGGCTATTTGCGTGCAGAGCGTTTCCGCTTCTTCCATATAGTGGGAAGTGTAGATGATCGTATTGCCTTCGCGGTGGATGGTTTTCAGGTTGTCCAGCATCAGGTTTTTGGATTGTACGTCCACACCGGCGGTCGGTTCGTCGAGAAACAGTATTTGCGGACGGTGCAACAGTCCGGCTATCAGGTTAATACGGCGTTTCATGCCGCCCGAATAATGCTCGATGAGTCGATGCTTGTTGCGCTCCAGTCCGAATAGCTGTAACAGTTCATTGATGCGGTTTTCCAGCGATTGTCCCCGCAATCCCATCAATCCGCCGAATATCCGCAGGTTTTCGCAGGCGGTAAGCGACGGGTACAGGGCAATGTCTTGAGGCACGAAGCCTATCCGCCGCCGGATTTCCTTCAAGTGGCTTTTCAGGGGACGCCCTGCGACAAACACCTCTCCGCTGTCGAACGACCGGAGGCCGCATAAGATGTGGATGGTAGTGGTTTTCCCGGCTCCGTTGGGTCCCAGCAACCCGAAGACAGCGCCTTCGGTAATATTCAATGAGAGATGATCCACAGCCGGCGTTTTACTTCCGCGGTAGGTTTTGCACAAATGATGAATTTCAATAGCCGTTGCCTGCATGTTTTATGATATGTGTTGTCTTATCCGGCTGAAAAGATTCTTTTCCCTGTCTGCAATTTGCGTTAATTTTTCGGACAGTTGTTCGTATGTGCAAAGCTGATCGTTGCGGTTTTTAAATCGTCGCGCTGCTTCGCAGGCGAAATCACGCCACAGGTCGCCGATAGAGGTCATATCGTCCGAAAAGCGGAGATAGGCGGGATTGTTGAGTATAGCGGCAGCTTCCTGAAGGAAAGCAGCATACATGTATCTGAAACCTGCGCCGCCGGTGCCTATTTCCTCCAGCATACGGACGACCTGCGCCAGACACAGCGCCGCTTTGCGTTCGCCCAACCGTTGCTCCCACCGGCGTAGATGCTTAGCCAAAAGATAAATGCCTTTGACGCCGAAATACGGGATCGGAATATCGAGCATTCGTTTACAATTGTGTTTGATGCCGTTGAGAATGGCTTTTTTGAGATTGGGCGTGACGGCGGGCGGATGTTTCACCCAGTACATTTTGCCCATTGGAGGGTAAGTGCCTTTGGCAAAACGGACACGGAGCAGGTCGGCGGCGCTCAACTCGTTGAGCGTTAGAGAAACGGGATCGCTCACCGTATAGACGTCGTCTTCCTTACCGATGACGCACAGATTGTGGGCGTTGAAATGGAAACGGTATTCTTTTGGGAAATAGGTCAGATAAAATACCCCAACCACAACGCCCACAGGAATCCCTTTTTCCAGCAATTTGTCGAGCGCTTGCATGGAGGCGCCGCGATTCAGGAAACGGCGTTTGTTTACTTTTATTCCAAGGTGTTTCATTACGCGGGAAAAAATATGTCCCGGCAAAGACCTGAAGGAAAATACAGGCATACCGTGCAAATGAATGAAAGGCATATAGGAGAAAAACAGTCCTGCACCGATACCCAACGCCAGAGGCTCGCTGATGGCTACACCGTAAAATCTCAACATATTGACGGTGACGCCGCTTTCGCAATGCGCTCCGGGATTGTGTTTGAAATCTATTTTCATCCGTCGAGTTTTTTTAGTTCTTCTATACTCATATTCATTGCCACGGCATATTTTGCCAGCGTCGCCCCGTCGATCCGTTCAAACCCTTTCGGTTGCATGTGTTTTTTGATGATTTTTCTGGAAATGCCCGAATAGGACGCCAGTATGCCGACAGTGAACAGGCGCATTGCCATGTGGTAGGCCAGTGGGCTTTTTCTGCCGGCGAGTACGTCTTGCCGTATGGTTTCGGCTTCTTCGGAAATCAGTTCCCACGTAAGGTTGAGCGCTTCGGTCTTTGGCGTCCATCCCGTACTGGCCACTTGCCGGTACTTGCCGTCGTTGTCCAAAGCATAATATATGTCGCGAAGATTGGTATCTTTCAAGTATCCGTCATCCTGTGGCACTTCTTCGATTTTCATAAGCAATTAACTGTTAATTATTTCGCAGTCCTGTTTGTTGAATATCATGGCCAACACCTTGTCTTTTTTGCTTTTTTTCAATTCTATCTGAATAGTTACTTTTTCATCCAATATTCCTTCGCTGATGCCAAGGCTATCGGCATCGACATATTTTTTCGGGTAGGTGATTATATCAATAACATTCAACTTTAAAACAATTGCAATCTGCAATAACATGTTATATTTCAAATCTCTTTTCCCGTTTTCTATAAGGCTATAACTGCCCTGTTTAATCCCCAAAGCATCTGCCATGTATTCTTGGGATATTCCATATTTATAACGAATTGCGATAATATTTTCCAAAATATTTTTCATGTTTCAAAATTAGATAAATGATTCATTGCCAATTATAGCGTTTTGCGAGAAAATAATTGCGTTTTGATATTATCCTGCGGATTTTTGCTATATTTTATCCTGCGGATTTTTTTTTTTGCTTGTATGGAAATCTTAAAATTTTTATCTAACTTTAAGGTTTAAATTTTTCATTAAAATAGAGTAAAGATGAAGAAAATCACAGTATTAGAAAGAAAAATCGGAAGAGGTCTGATGTGTTTTTTGTTGTGCGTATGGGTTTGTCCATATTGTTTTGCCCAAAATTATCAAGATGTTGTTTATTTGAAAAACGGAAGCATTATACGAGGGATGATTGTGGAACATGTTCCGAATAAGACGGTTAAGATTGAAACGACGGATGGGAGCGTTTTTATCTGTTCGGTGGAGGAGATAGAAAAATTTGCCAAAGAAAAAGAAAAAGAAAATGAAAAACCATTAATCAAAGAAAAGACAAAAGAAAGAGACACTATATCAAACAGATTAGAATCAGACGGATTAAAACCGGGATTCAAAATGATTGCAGAATTCGGTTATGATATGAGTATCGAAGAAAAAACGGATTATGATTGGTTTAGATTCAACGTCATTGTTGGAGGCCAATTTAATCCTTATTTTTCAATGGGTTTGGGGCTTGGTCTTAGATATAACGAGTCTATAACGAGGATTTCATCCAACCGGCAGTCGGATCTCCTGATGGTACCTGTTTTCGTTGATTGTCGATGGAATTTCGGAAAACGTAAAATTACGCCGTACTTGTCGCTTGACGTAGGGTATTTGTTTAGTAATGAAAGAGGTGATTATGATTATGATTATGATTATAATTATAGAGATGGGGCATTTGTAAATCCTACCTTCGGCGTCAGTTTTAAAATATCGCATATCGCGGCCGTAAACGTAGGGATGGGGGTAGATTTTAAAAATATTTCGAATCTTGACAGTAGTAAATTCGCTATATGTGTGACCGCCGGAATATGCTGGTGATCATTGGGTTTACTACGCATTTGAGATAATGAAAATAAAAGAAACCGCCCCAATTTTGAAACGGTTTCTTTTTAATCTGAAAAACTCAGGTTATTTGAAATAGATCTCGTCCACGACGGACGCATATTTTTCGAGAAGAAATTTGCGTTTCAATTTGAGCGTTGCCGACAGTTCGCCGGTTTGCGTACTCCATTCTTCCGGAATCAGTCGGAAACGCTTGATATGCTCTGCATTACCGAGACTATGGTTAAGTTTATTCACTTCTTCCTGAAAGAGGTTGATGACGTCGGTGTGATGAAGGAGTTCCGCGTTTTTGTTGAACTTTATACCTTTTTCGTAGCACCATTTGTGCAATTGATGAAAGTTGGGAGATATCAGGGCGCTGGCGAATTTTTGTTTTTCGCCGATAACGATGGCCTGATCCACGAAAAATGATTCTTTCAGCTTGTTTTCAATTGTTTGCGGTGCAACATATTTGCCGTTGGAAAGTTTAAATATTTCTTTTTTCCGGTCGGTGATGGTGAGAAAGCCTTCACTGTCGAAAGACCCGATGTCGCCTGTGTGGAAATAGCCGTCTTTATCAATAGCTTGTGCCGTCATTTCCGCGTTTTTGTAGTATCCCAGCATGATGTTGTAACCTTTGCAGAGGATTTCTCCGTCTTCGGCGAGTTTCACGTCAAGTCCGTCGAGAACATGCCCTACCGTGCCGGATTTGGTTTTTCCCTTTCGCAAATCGCTTACGGCAATCACCGGAGAAGTTTCGGTGAGTCCGTATCCTTCCAGCAAATCTATACCGATAGCGGAGAAAAGACGGGAGAGGCGCTTCTGCAAAGGCGCTCCGCCCGATACAATGATACGCAGGTCTTTCCCCAAGACTTCGAGCCATTTGGGAAAAATCAGCCGGCGGGCGACCATGAGTTTGAAACGGTACGGCAACGATGCTTTCTTTCTTGGGTTATACAGAACAGCCACATCTATAGCGCTTTGAAAGAGCATTTTTTTAATGCCTTTTAATTCTTTTCCCTTGTCCACCAAACCGATATATACCCTTTCGAGCAAACGTGGAACTGTAGTAAAAATGTGTGGCTTCACTTCTTTGATGTTCTCCATGATAGCGCCCATATTTTCGGCATAATACAGTGAAAAGCCCTTGTACTGGAAGTGGTAGTTCATCATCCGTTCGTAAATGTGGCTGATGGGCAGAAAACTTAACGCCCTGCTTCCTGCAGGAAGGTAATTGCGGATAGCGGTTTCTTTGACATTTGTAATCAGATTGTCATGCGACAACATCACCCCTTTGGGCGTACCGGTAGTTCCGGAGGTATAGATGATGGTGAGCATGTCTTCCGGCCGGATACTGTCTTTAATTTGCTGTACTTGAGGCATATATTCGGCAAAACGGTCTTTGCCGGCAATTGCGATTTCTTTCCAGTTGCGTTCTCCTTCTATCTGATTGAAGGTGTACAGGTATTGAATAGAGGGGCTATTGTTCACCAGCGGACGCAGTTTTTCCAGCAGCAACTTGTCGGACAGCATCAACATTTTGGGTGTCGAATGATTCAGTATGTATTCATATTCTCCCGTGCTGATGGTAGGGTAGATGGGGATGGAAACAACACCGATTTGCGCCATACCCATGTCGCAAAAATTCCATTCGGGACGATTGTTGCAAATGATGGCTATTCTGTCGCCGGGTTTGAATCCCATGTGCAACAAGCCGCAACTGATGTTATTAGCATGCTCGACATATTCTTCTCCACTGTATTTCACCCATTTTGCAGGGGCTTTTTTGAATGCCAACGCATCTTCCAAGGAATATATCGTTCGATATTGATCCAAGATGTCAAAAATACGAGTAATCATCTTGCCTTTCGGTTTTAAAGGTTATGGACAACAAATATAAGTATTTTTTTTCAGAATAATCATAAAAATATGATATTTTTTTATTTTTTTGTTTTTTTATTCTATGAACATCCTGTTTATGAGCGTTTAATCCAGCGAACGTCATATCAACAGGCAAGGAGCGAGAATATCAAAAGCGTCGCGGGAAAAAATCGCGATGTTCCGAATGATCAAAAACAGCGTGGCACAAAGAATTTCTTCAAGTATGTTTCTGTACGGCAATGTGCAGCGATGTTTGTATGGCGGCATTACCTTTCCTGCTGCCCGACTGTTTCGGGAGGTCAGCGACAGGCGGGGAGCGCCTGCCTTATGACGTTACGCCATGCGTTCTTCGATAAAATTGTACAGATTTTCAAACGTCTTGATGGACACCACGTCCGTTCCTTTGATTTCTACCCCGGAAACGGTTTCCACTAATGCCACCATGTCTACCAAACTTAGACTGTCCAGATCGAGCGTTTCCTTGATGGGCGCTTCCGGTGTAATAGCCGATATTTCGATTTCAAATTCTTCGGCAAGAGCTGTATTTATTTTTTCAATGATTTCCTGTTTATTCATCAATTATTTATTTATTTGTTATATTTTTTACGATTAAAGTTGAATTGGTTCCGCCGAAGCCGAACGAGTTGGACAGGAACATGTCGAAGTGTTTGTCCACCCTGTGGGAAGGGATGTTCAGTTTGGCGGAATCCTCATCGGGATTTTCGAAATTAATGTTCGGCGCGATGAAGTCGTTTTTCATCATCAGCATGGAATAGATGACTTCGCTGGCGCCGGCCATCCACATTTCGTGGCCGGTCATTGATTTGGTGGAGGTCACTTCCGGATGATAGTCGCCGAAGACGTTGGCGATGGCTTTGGCCTCATTCCTGTCGCCTACCGGAGTGGAAGTGGCGTGTGCATTCACGTAGCCGACGTCGCGGAGGTTGACGCCGGCTTCGCGGATGGCCATTTGCAGCGACCGGCTTGGCCCGTCGACATTAGGGACGGAAATGTGGTCGCCGTTGGACGAGAAGCCATATCCGCAGATTTCCGCCAAGATGGGAGCGCCCCGTTTTAGCGCCGATTCGTAGCTTTCGATGACCACGGTTGCCGCTCCTCCTCCGGGCACTAATCCGTCGCGGTCCCGGTCAAACGGGCGGGAGGCTTTAGCAGGCGCGTCCTCGCGGACGGAGAAGGCGCTGATACCGTCGAAACTGCCCACGGAATACGGGTTGACTTCCTGTGCGCCACCGCAAACAATGCAGTCTTGCAATCCCCATTGAATCAGCAGGCTGCCCAGCCCTATGGCGTGGGATCCGCTGGCGCAGGCGCCGGATATGGTCAGATTGATACCCTTCATTTTGAAGATACAGGCCAGATTCATGGTGACGGTGGAATTCATGGATTTGAAGATGCCTCCGGAGCCGATCAGCATCGTATTTTTCTTGTCCCGCATGATGTCGATGCTGTTCATTACGGCTTCGGCGCTACTGTCGTTGCCATAGAGTAACCCGACCTCGTGGGTATCAATATAATCCTGGGTAAGCCGAGCCTGTTCAAGCGCTTCGGCAGTCGCTACATAGGCGTACAATCCCTGTTCCGGAATATATACCCGTTGGTTGCGGCTCAACACGTTTTTTAAATCGGGAATTTCAATGTTGGCTGTCAATCCCGAACGGAAGCCCATGTCTTTGCGTTTCCGGTCGAAAATGATTCCGGACGTGCCGTTGTAAAGCGAATCACGCACCGTATCCAATTTTTTGCCCAAACAGGAATAAATTCCCATCCCCGTAATAACTACTCTTTTTTTCATGATCATCTATATGTCAAAAATAATCTCGTCCAATGCTTTATAAACTCGTTGTTGTAGCGACAACCATTCCGTCTTTGTTTTTTGCGACAGGGAAAGAAAACGCACTCTGCTCATCCATCTCTCGCCTGCCTTGTAATAAAAACAGAGAAAGATGCTTAACAGAGGGGAAATGAGGATACACAACAGGCCTGCAAGGACAGAACCCGTCAATAGCCACGACACAACGAAGAGGGTGATAAAAGTCAGCGGAATGCCCACCAATACTGCCGATGGTACGTTGATGGTGCAGTGTACATTAATATCGTCTATTTTCGAATTGATAAACATAGGTATGCCGAAAATCAATACATTGAAAAGCAGCGACAGTATGAACACAGGGAGCAGCAACAAACCCGCCAGTCCTTGCCAGATCACTTTCCATCCCGGACGTTCGTCTGAATTCCAGTCGAAAATTCCAAGTTTTTGCGTTTTTTCTTTCCATTGGAGTGCATCGTCGTAAATTTTCCGGACTTTTTCCGCATGGATGGTTTTAGATGCTTCCAGACGCGCAAACAGTTCTTTGTCTGCCTGCAGTTTGTCCGGAAGATAAGAGGGGTTCAGTTGGTTTTTTCGGGCAAAGCGCACGCCATAGGTTTTCCGCAAAAAATCAATGGCGGTGTAGTTTTTCAAATCGGTGATGTTAAGCATCATACCGGAAATCTGCTGTTTTACCAGTTCGTTAATTTCCCTGACGGTGGCTTTGGGGTGTTCCTGATATTGTTTGTACCATGACGACAGGGCAATGGGTGTTCCGTACTTGATCAGGGTGTCGTCCTGCACGCCTGCGTAGCTGTTGTAGTGATTGCATGAAGGCAGGATGTACATTTCCTTTTCAAAATTGCTTTTACGGGCGGCTTCCAGCATCACAAACAGGTATCGTGGCGAGAACCATCCGAACCATCTTTGTGTCTGGTGATTGGCTTCGGGAAAGAGGATGACAACACCGTCGTTGAGAAGTTCTTCTTCTATCATTTCCAGCATGGGTGCGTTTTTGGCCAGCGACTCTTCCCCTTCAAATGCGATTCTGTATGCCGGCACGATTCCCAGCCAACGCATAAGCGCATTCCCTACAGGATTGACCATTACGTCGCCGCGCGTTACCGACCGGATTTTTCTTGTCTTGTCGGTACGGTGAATGAACAGTAAGATGCTCAGTACGTCACACGCTCCGTTCTGATGGTTGGATACAATCATCAACGGTGCATCCGAAGGAACATTTTCAAGATGAAGTAAGTGAATTTTTCTGAAATATAAATATTTATAAAACAACCGGACATACAGCATAAACAGCCTGAAGCCCCAACTTGCTTTAGCTAAATGAATTTTCTTTTCTGTTTTCACCAAATATATTTTTGTTATATCATGCCACGCTCAAATTTTGATGTTGCATTTGCAATTAAACTGCAAAGTTACATAAATATTATCACTAATTGCAATTTTCATGTCAAAAAAGCATCAAGCGGTAAGCTTTATATCTTCATATTCAATAGTTTATCTAAATCTTCAAAGAGTTGTCTTTTCAGACTCAACGCTTCATGCAGTTCTCCCCGTTTCAGCAGGTAACGGAAGCGCCATTGTCTTATCAGGCGCTGTCCCGCACGATAATACGCAACGGCGAATATACTTGTCAACGGAATACACGGCAGACAGCACAAAGCGACAATCCAATACCCCGTAATTGCGTAAATGATGCAGAAAACCGACAGGCAAGTCAGCGGCAGAGTAATCAGTGCGCTTATGACAAAATCAACGGTTCCGTGCAACATGCGATCTTTTATTTTCCAATGGACAAATGTCGGAACGGAAAATATTAATATGTTGATTAATAGAGATATGGCATAAAAAGGAAAGAGTATTGCCAATATTGCTACGGTAACGAATCTTTTTCCCGCAGTATCGTGACCGTCGTCGTTCCGGATGCGCAATTGCCTGTATTGGTTTTCCATCAGGCCGGCTTTTTCATAGATTGCTTTCACGGCGTCGGGGCGGGTTTCGGCTGCCGTTGCCAATTGTGCCGTCAGTAGCTTGTCCGCCGTCAGTTGATCCGGCAAACAGTCCGGACGGTAGCGACGGGCTTTGGCATAGCCTGTCCCGTAGGTATTGCGGATGTAGTCGATCATCGTATAATGACTTGTGTCGGTGATGTTAAGCATCATGTTGTCAATTTGCTGCCTGACCAGTTTGTTGATTTGCCGTTGCGCTGTCCACGGTTTGCTTTGATATAGCTCGTAATAGGGCGATAATGCGATCGGCGTGCCGAAACGGACAAGCATTTGCCGCCTTATGCCGAAATAGTCCGAATAGTGATTGCAGGCCGGCAGGACATACATCTCCTTTTTGAATCCGCGTTTTTCGGCAGCGCCGAAGAGCATTCTCAGGTATGCCAGCGAAAAATGTCCCAGACATCGCTTGTCCTGATGTCCTGCTTCGGGAAAAAGGATGATTGTCCCGTCTTTCAACAGTTCGTTTTCTATTTCCTCAAATGTGCTGCTGTTTCCTGCCAGCGAGGTCATACCTTCGTACAACAGCCGGTAGGCGGGCAACAATCCTATCCAGCGCGTAATGATTTTCAGGCCGGGCATATTAGAAACATCAGCCCTTGCTACACACCTGATTTTCCTTGTCTTTCTGTTGCGGACGGCCATCAGGAGAGCCAACGGATCGAAAATGCCGTTCTGATGATTGGACACAATCATCAAAGGATGCTGATCAGGAATATTTTTTTGGCCAATATTCTCTACCTTGCTGAAATACACGTGTTTAAACAACAGGCGCACATAGCCTTTTAAAAGTTTGTACCCTATGCGTTCTTCCATGTCAATCACAATTTAACGACAAAGATAAGGAAACTTTGAAAACTAAAAAAGTTTTTTAAAGTTTTTTTATGAAAATACCGGCAGCATATTCAGGTCAAATTCACAGGTTCTGCAACGCCGGCTGTTCCTGTAACCGCTTGTTTCATTGAATGTTGGCGATTCGCGTTATGATTCGGGACGGTATATCGGAATCATGAATTTAGTTTCCACAAATTCAATTATTTGCCCGAAGAAATCAAAAAATTCGTAACGAAAATTATCGTAAAACGCTTCCATCACGCTAATGGCAAATTCCGTTTCGTTAGGCAGCGAGGTGCGTTTCGACATGGTATCCAGCACGTCCCGGATACCGTCGATAGTGGCGTAGCGTTCAATCCACCGTTCGTTCATGAAACCCGGCAAATGGTTTTGCAGTCGTTCGGGCAGGATTTCCAAGTTATTCAACATAATATTGTGTATGCGGTTCACATAATCATGCAGGTTCATTTCATTGAAAGCGCTCCAGTTACTGGCCAGAAAATGGTCGTAGAGAATATCAATGATAATGCCCGAATACTTGGCATAGCGCTGTTGAAACCGGCCGGCGCTCAAGTGTACGATAGGATGTCGATCGGTGAACGAGTCAATGTTCCGATGCAGCAGGATACCGGTTCTGATATCCTCGGAATAATTCAGGTAATCGCTTCCTTTCACCCAATCGCCGAGAAAATTTCCGATTTTTATGTCATCGTTATCGCCTGATAGATATGTATGTGCCAGATAATTCATCTATTACATTCAGACTGCTTTTTGATGTTATACGCCCTGATGACCGATAAGAAGATATACAGAAGGATTGCCAGCGCCAACCCTGTCCACTGGAAGAGGATCAGGCACGCCACCGACATGATCGCAAAAATCAGCCGCAACCGGTTGGTTTTCCATCCGAACGATTGGAATTTCATTGAAAAAAGAGGTAATTCGCAGACCATCAGGTACGAAAAAGCGACGATCACCGCCAGCAGAACATAACGGTTACTTGCCATCTCAGCCAAAACGCCTTTTTGGGGAATAGTGAATGCTATTGAGCAGACAAACAAGGCCATCGCGGGCGTGGGGACGCCTATGAACGAATCGGCCTGACGCCGGTCGATATTGAATTTTGCCAGTCGCAAGGCCGAAAAAACAGCTAACAGATAAGCCGGCAGGGATAAAAACCATCCGGTGTGGCACAAGCCGGTCGAAAAGCCTGCCTCGGCAAATGAATCGCGCAGCAAAACGAACATGACGCTTGCAGGAGCCACTCCAAAACTGACCATGTCTGCCAACGAATCAAGTTCTTTGCCGATGGGCGAATAAGACTTGAGCCAACGGGCTGCAAAACCGTCGAAAAAATCGAATACGGACGCCGCCAGAATGAAGCAGGCTGCAAGATCGGGAGATCCGTTGAAAACAACTATTATCGACAGGCAACCGCAAAAAAGGTTACAACAAGTGATTGTATTCGGCAAATGACGCACGATAGAGAATGTTTTAGGCATAAAATACATTTTTTTACAAATTTAAATAAAAAATCAGATTTTATGCAAAAAATCACTGCCGATATTTGCGATTAAATTCAAAAATATTTTGGTTTACGATGTCGGATTCGCCCCCTTACGATTTGGGTACCCCCGGCGACGGAACGAAGTATCCGGCCAATGTTTACCACCGGTCAATGTGTATCCTGTCGGAATGAAAACGTTCCGGGATTCCGGTTTCCTGTGCCGGAACACCGACCGATACCACCGAAAACGCATGGATGTGCGCCGGCAACTCCAACAATGTTTTCAGGGCGGCCATCCGTTCTGTGCGCGGATAGATTCCCAACCACACCGCGCCATAACCCATGCCGTGGGCAGCCAGCAGTATGTTTTGCGTGGCGGCGGAACAATCTACCGGCCAATATTCCGGGCTTAACGCTGTTTTTTCGTCGCCGCAAACTACAATTGCCCATTGCGCTTGTGCCAGCATGGTCGCGTGAGGATGTACTTCCATGATTTTGCCGAATATCTCCCTGTTGTCGGTCAATACAAAATGCCAGGGTTGACGGTTGCTCGCCGATGGCGCATACATTCCATACTTAACTATCTCCTCCACCTTTTCCCGAAGGACAGGTTCTCCGGTATATTTCCTGATACTGCGTCGCGTAAGAAGTCCATTTAATATGTCCATAATTTATCTGTTTTATGTTTTATGTTGATCAATTTTCCTGTAAAATCCCACTTCGGTGCAAGACACGTGGATCGCATCAAACCGACTCATTGAAGGCAGCGCCCCCCGTTCTATTTTCGCAGGTTTTTTGAGCGGTTGGGGAAATAACCGGCAGTAACCGGCAACCGACGACTGATAAAAATCATACCGTTCGATTTTCCTCCTGTCGCAAAAGTTTTTTTGCTCGAAAAGCATTCTTTTCAATTGGGTATAATTTATATCTTTATAATCCTGTGAAACAGTATTTTGCATACCTGTAAATTCGGCAATTGTTTTTATCATCCGGTTTTTGTTGCCGACAAATCAAAAATAGACAAACAAAAAAGCCGAATAAACCACTTAATTTATTCATTATCGGGATCTAAAATGAATAATACATGCCCGTAAACAGCCCGAATGAATAGGGATGGCTGTCGATGGTATTCTTGCTTGTATAGGATTGCAGGAAATACTTGAATACCGGCTCGATTCCTATTAACAGGTTCGAGGTCACCTGATAGTTCATGCCCAGTCCAACGGTACTGTTGTAATTGACCGGTCGTGCCAGCAGGATGGAACCGTCTTTGATCAGTTCGCTGCCGTTATCAATGAAAACGTTATTGTCCACCAGTATGTTGGCGCTCATTCCGCCCAGCAGCAGGAAGTCCACTTTTCTGTCAATCAGTTTGTAGCGAATCAACATGGGGATTTCAATATAGTCAAAGCGTTCAATCAAACTGTATTGTGCCGCTTTTGAAGTTAATGAAATGTTATTGACCGTGCTTTGCGTTGTGCTTCCGTTGAAATAATTCGCATAGTTTTCATTTACATCGGCTTTGATATTGGAGGTGACTGTTGCATTGCCCGAAGAGGTATGCAGGAAATTTTTGGAATAGGCATTATTGGAGCTAATGGAAGCGTACATGTTATAGCTGGGCGTCACCTTGTTGATGGTTTGTCCCATCTGCGTGTAGTAAAGGCCAACCTGCACGCTGAGGCGTTTCATTACTTTATACGACACGTTGATGCCACCCGAATAAGCTAACAAGGCACTTTCCGCATCGTCGAAGTCGGAACGCCTCATGTCGGCAGGTACGGAGGTGATGTTACGATAGGAATAGGTCGGAGCAAAATGTCCCGAAATTTCCCAGCTATTCGTTGGTTTCTTCGCTGTTTTCACTTCTTCACCGAAAGGATCCCAATCGTTATCCGGCACGGCGGCGATCATTACCGGTGCGGAATTATGGGCGGCAGGCTTGTCGATCAACTTTCCAATCATGGATTCAAAGCGTTTTTGTTTAACTAACTGTACTTGTTCTGTCTTTTTCCAAGTGTCATCATAAAAAGGAGTTACCGGCATGATCGCCTGTACTGTTGATGCTGTTGTTGTTGCTGTTGCTGTTG
>JAIRLS010000066.1 GCA_031259205.1 Bacteroidales bacterium
AAAACCATGAAGTGGTTGTAAAACCCACTGGGTTTTCAATTCTCAATTCTCACCGAATCCGCACGAATGCTGAAATCGGGGGTTACTTCCACGTTACTGCGGTTAAATGCGCGGTCGACAATGTAAAATTCAAGATGTACCGTATCCATATCGGCGGAAGAGGAGCCGTAAGGCACGTCCAGTTTGACTTCCATATCGCCTTTCAGCAATTTGCTGAAGGCTTCTTCTTTGTTCATCACATTGTCGTCGTAAGGGATGTCGAATGTGAGCACTGTTACTCCATCGCCGGGAAACACATGGGTTTCATATTGCCTGTCCGGCATTTTTTTCATCCACGAACAGTAGATCTTACTGGCGGCGTCAAAGGTGTCCCTCACGCCTAAATCGCCGTCGCCATCCGTAAAGGAGAAAGTAAGGTTCGCCTTTTTCATCTTTTCCCCCAACGGATCGACGCCGTCTATCTTCATGACCAATGCTTTAAAATGAATTTCCGGCGTTTCCGGATAAACCTCCGCCTTCCGGCAACCGCATACGCCGCCGGCTATCGCTGCGATGAGAAACAATGCTTTTGTCGTTTTCATGATCGTCTGTAAACACAATAACAGGGACAAAGATACTTCTTTTTGCAGACAATCCGTTTCATAAAACAATAAAAACGGATTTATTTTGAAAATTCCGTAAAAAGACGCTAAATTTGCGCATTAATACATCCATTGTCGAAATAAATAAAGATATGAAGGAACTGCATATTACATTAATATGTCGAGAATTGGCGTTGCAGGAATACCAAGTACGCAACACGCTGGAACTGCTGGCCGACGGCGCTACTGTTCCGTTTGTCAGCCGTTATCGCAAGGAAGCGACCGGCAGTTTGGACGAAGTACAGATAGCGGCTGTCAAGTCGCGTTACGGGAAACTTGTCGAACTGGATAAACGCCGGGAAGCCGTCATGCGATCCATCGAAGAACAGGGAAAATTGACGGACGAGTTGAAACAGCAGGTTGAACAGGCAAAAAACATCTCGGAACTGGAAGACCTGTATCTTCCTTTCAGGCCTAAACGGAAAACACGTGCTTCGATAGCCCGCGAGCGCGGGTTGGAACCCATGGCATTGCGCCTGATGCAACAAAAGGATGACGATGTGGCGGCAGCGGCGCAAGAGTTCCTGAACGACGCCGTCCCCACTGTGGACGAAGCGCTGCAAGGTGCGCGTGACATCATCGCCGAACAGATCAACGAAGACCTCCGTGTTCGCGACGCCGTCCGCCGGATGTTTTCCCGAACGGCCGTCATCACCTCGAAAGTAATCAAAGGCAAAGAAACGGACGGGGAAAAATACCGCGACTATTTCGACTTTTCGGAAGCGTTGAACCGTTGCCCGTCGCACCGTGTACTTGCCATTCTCCGTGGAAAAGACGAAGCTTTTTTGCGCGTCGGCATCGAACCCGAACAGGAAAAAACCATGGATACCCTGCGGCGTCTGTTGATAAAAGGGCATACGGCGGCGGCGCAACAAGTCGAAGAAGCGCTGAAAGACAGCTACCGGCGACTGCTGCACCCCTCCATTGAAACGGAGTTTGAAGCGCAGGCAAAAGAAAAAGCCGACGATGAAGCGATTCGCGTGTTTGCGGATAATCTCCGTCAATTGTTGCTGGCTTCGCCCTTAGGGCAGAAAAACGTATTGGCGATAGACCCCGGTTTCCGTACCGGTTGCAAACTGGTATGTCTTGACCGGCAAGGCAACCTCATGCACAATGAAACGATCTATCCGCATCGGCCGCAAAGCGAAACAGCAGCCGCCAAACGGAAAATCATGTCGCTGATCGACGCTTACAAAATTGAAGCCATCGCTGTCGGCAACGGCACGGCAGGACGCGAAACCGAACGCCTGATACAGAGTATGGCTTTTGGACGCGACATACAAGTGTTTGTGGTAAACGAGAGCGGCGCGTCCATTTATTCGGCTTCGGCGACGGCGCGTGAAGAATTTCCCGATTACGACGTCACGGTGAGAGGGGCGGTATCCATCGGCCGCCGACTGATGGACCCGCTGGCGGAATTAGTCAAGATTGACCCCAAGTCTATCGGCGTGGGGCAATACCAGCACGACGTCGACCGGAACAAGCTGAAAACAGCCCTGGATACGGTGGTGGAAAGTTGCGTGAATCTGGTCGGCGTCAATGTCAATACGGCAAGTAAGCACCTGCTGGCCTACGTGTCGGGGTTGGGGCCTCAACTGGCACAGAACATCATTGATTACCGGAAAGAAAACGGCGCTTTCCTTTCGCGAAAAGCCTTGAAAAAGGTACCCCGCATGGGCGACAAAACTTTTGAACAGTGCGCGGGCTTCCTCCGCATACCGGGAGCGGAAAACCCGCTGGACAATAGCGCCGTTCATCCGGAGAGTTACCATATCGCGGAACGGATGGCCAACGATCTGAACGTGTCCGTTCACGATTTGCTGAAAGATGAAAAGTTGCGGCAACAGATACAACCGTCTCAATATGTAACCGACACCGTCGGCTTGCCGACACTGACCGACATCATGCAGGAACTGGCCAAACCCGGACTTGACCCGCGTTCAAAAGTAAAAGTATTTGAGTTCGCGCAGGACGTCCACCGTATGGAAGACCTGAAACCGGGCATGGAATTGCCGGGCATTGTCACCAATATTACCAACTTCGGCTGTTTCGTGGATGTAGGCGTAAAACAGGACGGATTAGTACATATCTCCCGATTGGCCGACAGGTACGTAGCCCACCCGTCGGAAGTAGTGAAACTCAACCAGCATGTAAAAGTGCGCGTACTGGAAGTAGACCCGATACGACGACGCATTTCGTTCAGCATGAAATCTTAACCCGGTACTGCTAAATGGGTTAATACTTTTCCCAATCCGGATTCTGTCGCAGTTCTTTGTTCAAACTCAGGTCGTTTTTGGGAATCGGAAAGAGGTAGAAAGCATCGTCCCATCCTTTGCTTTTCTTGGACGGATCGTCGAAACGTTCGATATATCCCTGCGTGCCGGTGGTGGGAGTGAAATCCTTGTTCACCAGTTTCAGGTTTTTTACCCATGTCGGTCTTTCGGCGTCGGGTTCGCCGGTTGATTTGCGTCCGTGATAATATTGCCTGTCGATTTTAACGCCTATGATCGGACGGTTGTAGAACCACGGGCCTTTTTTCCATCGGCGTATGTCGGCGAAACCAAATCCCAGCCCCATCAGTTCTACCGTCCGTTCGCGACGTATTTCCCAAAGGACGGGATCGACGGATATATCTCGTCCCGGTGTTACCTTGTCGGCAGGGTTGGACGGATCGGTGGAAGCGTCAATAGCTGCGATGTTCATGTCGGGCATATTGACGGAGGTGCGGCGACGCAGACAGTTGATTGTTTCGTCGGCTGAAGCCTGCGTGAATTGTCCCAGTTCGAACAGCGCTTCGGCTTCATTCAATAAAATCTCCTCCATGAAAAGAACAGGTTTGTGCGATTCGCTTTGATTATCGGCTGTTTTGGTATCCGTCC
>JAIRLS010000088.1 GCA_031259205.1 Bacteroidales bacterium
GCGCTATGAAAAACACATGGACAAGCCCATAAAAATAGTCCTTGATAATGCAAGATATCAACATTGTAAAGCGGTTATGGACGCCGCGCAGAGGCTGAATATTGAACTGTTGTTTTTACCGCCTTATTCCCCCAATTTGAATGTCATTGAGCGATTGTGGAAGTTTACTAAAAAGAAACTTCTTAATGCGGTATACTATGAAACTCCTGCAAAATTTCATGAGGCGGTGACGGACTTTTTCAATATAGTCAGTACTAAATACTGTTCGGAATTAAATACGTTATTAACGTTAAACTTCCAATTTTTTGACGAGCCCAATGCACAAAACATGACCGCGTGAAGTATAAATGACCGGCAATGTCAGTCAATCATTCCTGCTCCGACGGTTTCAAAGGTGTCCGGATCGACAAGGATCAGACTTCCGGTGTTTCGGTTTTTTTTGTAGGGGTCGAATACCAACGGTTGGGCCGTACGGATGGTGATGGATGCGATATCGTTCATTTTTAGCGTATCGTCGCCCTGTTCCGCTTCCAGTGTGTTGATGTTGATTACGGCATGGATGTTTTTGACGATTCCGACGGTTTCCCGTGTGGCGTGCATGATGATGTATTTGTTGCGCACGTGCAGCGGACGTTCGTTGAACCAGCATATCATCATTTTGACGTCCTGCGAAACGCAGGGCTGTTCGTCTTCTCTTGCAAGTATATCGCCGCGGCTGACGTCGATATCGTCGGACAGTTGCACGGTAATGGAGTCGGGAGTGAAAGCTTCGGACAGGTTTTGTTCGCACTGAGTGATGTCCGACACTGTGGAACGCTGTCCCGACGGCCATACGGTTACGGCGTCGCCTTTTTTCAGCGTTCCTCCCGACAGCCGTCCCGCATAACCGCGGAAATCGTGAAATTTGTCTGAAATAGGACGGATTACGTATTGCACGGGAAATCGCGTTTCCGACATGCTTTGCTTGTGGTCTGCCGGTATGGTTTCAAGCAGTTCCATCAATGTGGGGCCGCTGTACCACGGCATGTTTTCCGATGCGGCGACTACATTGTCGCCTAATTTGGCGGAAATGGGGATAAACTGTACATCGGTCAGGCGGAGTTTGCTTGTGATTTCGTGATACCGTTGCAGGATGTCGTTGTAAATCTTTTCCGAAAAGCGTACCAGATCCATTTTGTTGATACATACGACAATATGCGGGATGGCCAGTAAGGATGCGATGTAGGAATGGCGCGACGTTTGTTCGAGTACGCCGTTGCGTGCGTCGATGAGAATGATGGCGAGGTCGGCCGTCGATGCGCCGGTGACCATGTTGCGCGTGTACTGGATATGTCCGGGTGTGTCGGCGATAATGAATTTGCGTTTGGGCGTGGCGAAATAGCGGTATGCCACGTCAATGGTGATGCCCTGTTCGCGTTCCGAGCGCAGGCCGTCCGTCAGCAGGGCGAGGTTGACTTCCTCGTTGCCGCTGCGTCGTGAAGCCGTTTCTACCGCTTCCAACTGATCCTCGAAAATCGATTTGCTGTCGTAGAGCAGGCGTCCTATCAATGTGCTTTTTCCGTCGTCCACGCTGCCTGCTGTGGTGAAACGCAACAATTCCATGTTCAGGTACCCTTTATCCATGTTTTTATATTTTGGGGGCAAAGGTAATTATTTATTGTCAAAACAGCCTGCAAACGGAGTGAACTTTTTTCAAAACCGAAGGGCGCATAACGGTTGCGGTCGTATCGCTTTCCTGCCGGCGCGGTATTCCTGCCGTCATTCGAACAGTTCTTCGTCTCTGATCAGCAGCAGGATGGAGGATTGCGGAACGATGATATATTTTTCATCCTTGAAAATGATTTCATGGATGCCGTGTTGCAGATACACAGCCAGATCTCCTTCTTTTGGCTGTAAAGGGACATATTTTACTTCATCGTTTTTCTTTTTCCACGGTTCGTCGTCAACGATGGCCGGAATGGGGTATCCCGGCCCCACTTTTACGACATAACCGTTTTGAATGTTTTCGTTTTCCTGCACTCCGGGAGGCAGTAACAGCCCTCCTTTGGTTTTTTCCATGGGGGATTTGGGCTTGATCAGTACCCTGTCGCCGACAAGGATCAGTTTTTTTAAATCGGTATGGTCAATTTGTAGAGGCATATTTTTTCATATTTAGAGGGTTTATTCCGCTGTTCCCTGCAATGTAGCCGGAGTGCATCCGGTAATGCGCACCTGCACGTATTCTCCGGGAGCGTACCGTTTTTTCGGAAATACTACCACTGTGTTCTGTGAGTTGCGTCCCGACAGTTCGTCCGGCGATTTTCTGGAAACGTTTTCGGCAAGTACTTCTGTTGTTTTTCCGATAAAACGCTGTTTGCTTTCGGCGGATAATCGTCCTTGCAGGTTGATGATTTCCTGCAATCGGCGTGATTTGACTTTTTCGGGCACATCGTCCTTCATTTTTGCGGCAGCCGGCGTGTTGGGACGTTCGGAGTATTTGAACATGAAGGCATGGTCGAACTGTGCCTGTTTCATCAATGAGAGGGTTTCGGCATGGTCGGCTTCCGTTTCGGTGCAGAATCCGGCGATGATGTCGGTAGATATGCCGCAGCCGGGTAAAATGCGGCGGATGGCTTCTATTCTGTCCGTATACCATTCGCGGGTATAGCGCCTGCGCATCAGTGCAAGGAGGCGGTTGCTTCCCGACTGTACCGGCAGGTGGATACTTTTGCATATATTGGAATGGGCTGCCATCACGTGCAGGACTTCGTCCGTCATGTCTTTGGGATGCGAAGTGGCAAAGCGAACGCGCAATCCGGAAGAAACGGCCGCTACTTTTTCCAGCAGTCGGGGAAATGAAACGACATGGCCGTTTTGCCAGCGGTAGGAATCGACGTTCTGTCCCAGCAGCGTCACTTCCCTGTAACCGGCGGTAACCAGTCCGGCAACTTCATCCAGTATCGTTTCGGGACTGCGGCTGCGTTCCGTGCCGCGCGTGTATGGCACGATGCAGTATGCGCACCGGTTATTACAGCCTCTTGTGATAGAAACAAAAGACGATACTCCGTTACGGTCCATCCGTACCGGACAAATATCCGCATAAGTTTCTTCGCGCGAGAGCAGTACGTTTACCGCTTTTTGACCTGTTCCCGCATTCCGTACCAGTTGCGGAAGTTCGCGATAGGCGTCCGGCCCTACTACCAGATCAACGACTTTTTCTTCTTCCAGCAATTGTTCTTTCAAGCGTTCCGCCATACATCCCATCACGCCAACCAGCAGTCCGGGACGTTTTTTCTTTTCCATGCGGAACACATCCAGTCGACCGCGAACGCGCTGTTCGGCGTTTTCGCGTACCGAACAAGTGTTGATGAGAATGAGATCCGCCTGTTCCATCTGCTGCGTAACGGCATACCCCTCGCGGGCAAGAATGGATGCGACTACCTCGCTGTCGTTGACGTTCATCTGGCAACCGTAGGTTTCGATGTACATGCTGTACGCGGCGGAAACGGCCTTTAATCCGTTTACATCTATATGAAAGCCTGTTTTATCCGTCATAAGCGGCACGATTGAAACAGCGGTGAATTATGCCATCCGTACTTTATCTCCTACGTATTTCCCGGCGGCTAACTTTTCCTTTATTTCCGCAAAGGCGTTGAGTGTGCGTTCTACGTCGTCCTGCGTGTGAACGGCGGTAGGTATGAGGCGGAACATGATAACGTCCCTGGGGACTACCGGATATACGACTACCGAGCAGAAAATATTGTAATGTTCCCGTAAGTCGAGGATAACATTGGTGGCTTCCGGCACTTGTCCCTTCATGTATATCGGCGTGACGGGCGAATTGGTCTTTCCGATGTCGAATCCCTTTTCGCGCAGCCCGTTTTGCAGCGCGTGAACGACAGCCCACAGTTTTTCGCGCAATTCGGGATGGGTTTGTATCAGTTCGAGGCGTTTGAGAGCGCCTTCCACCATCGGCGCAGGCAACGACTTGGCGAAGATCTGCGATCGCATGTTATAGCGCAGGTAATTGATGACGATTTCTGGACCGGCTACAAAACCGCCGATACCTGCCATTGCTTTGGCGAAAGTGCCGAAATAAAGGTCAATACCGTCCATTACGCCGAAATGTTCGGAAGTGCCTGCTCCGCTTTTGCCCATTGTTCCGAAGCCGTGGGCGTCGTCTACCAGAATGCGGAAAGCATATTTGTTTTTCAGTTTTACGATTTCATCCAGCTTGCCCAAATCGCCCGACATTCCAAACACGCCTTCGGTGATGACTAATATTCCGCCGCCGCTTTCCTGCGACAGTCTGGTGGCCCGCATCAACTGTTTTTCAAGGTTGTCCATGTCGTTGTGGGCATACACGAAGCGTTTCCCGACATGCATCCGCATTCCGTCCACGATGCAGGCATGGCATTCCGCGTCGTAGACGATGATATCGTGGCGGTTTACCAAATTGTCAATAACGGAAATCATTCCCTGATAGCCATAATTCAGCAGGTAGGCGTCTTCTTTTTTTTCAAACCCGGCCAGCCGGCGTTCCAATTCTTCGTGCAGCGCCGTTTGTCCGGACATCATCCGCGCTCCCATCGGATAGCCTAAACCCCACCGGACAGCCGCTTCTCCGTCCACCTTGCGTACTTCGGGATGATTGGCCAGCCCGATGTAATTGTTCAGACTCCAAACGAGCATCTCCCGTCCTTTGAAAGTCATCCGTGCGCCTATTTCGCCTTCCAGCTTCGGAAAGGTGAAATACCCGTGCGCGTCTTTGCGATACTGTCCCAAAGGGCCTTCGCTTGCCTGTATTTTATCGAAAATATCCACAATAATATTTTTAAATTTATCCGGACAAAAGTAGTTTTTTTTAACTACCCTGCCAAAAGTTTTTTTTGTTTGACGCTTTATCGCCGGTGGACTGTTTTTTGTCAAAAGTCGGCGACGCACGTGCTCAATCCCGTTATATTCCTTTCGAGAGTCGGCTGTCTCTCTCGTGGCGTGCGACGGCCAGTTCGACAAGTTTTGTTATCAGATTCCGACAGGAGATTCCGGTATGTTCCCACAATTTCGGGTACATGCTGATGGCAGTAAATCCGGGCAGGGTATTGATTTCGTTCAGTACAAAACTTCCGTCGTTTCTCAATAGGAAGTCCACTCTTGCCATGCCTTCGCAGGCGATTACCCGACAGGCTTCGACGGCGGTTTGCCTGATGGCGTCGGCTACGGACGGTTCGATATCGGCGGGAATCTTCATTTTTGCACCGTCGGCGATCAGGTATTTCGCGTCATACGAATAGAAATCCTCCGTCGGTACGATTTCGCCTACGATAGAAGACGCCGGTTGCTCATTGCCCAAAACGGCACATTCCACTTCCTTTCCGAGAACGGCCTCTTCAACCAGTATCTTGTTGTCGAAACGGAAAGCTTCGGCCACGGCGCGGTCGTATGAAGATTGGTCCGTCGCCTTGCTGACGCCCACGGAAGAGCCTGCATTGGCCGGCTTTACAAAAAGAGGCCATCCCAGTTTTTCTCGCGCTTCTTCGTAGGAAAGACAGGAGGAACGGTGTTTCAACAGGGTGAACGAGGCGGCGACCGGAATATGGGCTTCTTTCAGCAATCGTTTGGTAACGTCTTTATCCATCGCCACTGCCGAAGCAAGAACGTCCGGCCCCACAAAAGGAATGTCCATTGATTTGAGGAAACCCTGCAAAACGCCGTCCTCTCCGAAAGCGCCGTGAATCATCGGGAATGCGACATCAAAAGTCGCCATCTCTCTGTTGTCCTGTAAATGAATGATAGCCGGCCGGCCGTTTTTGTTGCAGATATACGCCGGCGACGCGCCTTCAAAATAAGATTCCTTCGACAAATCCACACTTCCGGAAGGGTAGGAGGGATGATAATACCATTGGTTGTGTCTATCCACGCCTACCAGTAAAGGTTCGTAAACAGATTTGTCCACAGCCTGATAAAGATTAGTGGCGGAAATCAGCGAAATTTCATGTTCGACCGATTTCCCACCGAAGATGACGGCAATTTTCAATTTCATTCGGCAAAATTATTCGACAAAATTATTCGGCAAAATTAATAAATATTTGAAGTTCTCAACATGAAAACAAACGGCTAAATCTTTTTTTGAGGTGCTATGAAAAACAATTCTTCTGACCTCCACGAAAGCACGAAAGCACGAAGGTAGATGCGAAAGGCTTTCGCCTGAAAGCCATCTGCTTTGGAGAATGCGGAACGTCCTGAAAGGACGTAACTTTCATAACCGCAGATCAACGACTTGAGGAAACGCTCTCCATAGCTTCTACTGCCTGAATTGAAAATTCAGGCAGCCGCACT
>JAIRLS010000095.1 GCA_031259205.1 Bacteroidales bacterium
TTGTTGTCGAACATATTGGTAGCTCGGCGGAAAACCTGCAATTGATCCATGAAACGATAACAAGCTTCCTTGCTTTTAAGGTCTATGGTCAGCAGTGCTCCGGGATGACCGTCGAACAAACTGTCGGAAACGGTCTTATAGGGATTTCCGGGTAATTCCGTGTAATCTGTCAAAATCCGTGTCCATCTGTGCGTTTTTTATTTTTCGTTACTTGTTCTTACGTCATGATAATGGTTCTTGTCAGCGCATCCGGCGGTAACAGGTTCCGGCGGCAATCCGGCTGTTTATTTAAACGAATCGAAAAAAATATTTAATCCGATTCCATTACTTTACAAAAAATATTTATATTTGTAATGTGAAAACGGTACGATATATTTATGCGGGAATGGCGTTAGCGTGGCTGTTTACTTCATGTTCGGTGATGCGCGAATGTCTCTTTGAAACATTACAGCCGGCGGAAATATTGTTTGATTCGCCCAGGCGGTCGATTGCTCTTTATGCGCCTGCCGGCCTGTTTGACCTGTCTGTGTCGTCAAATAAAGGGACAGCAGATATTCAGACGGATTCGTTGGTCTACAATTTGTTGTATTCCGCCAAGTTCATTCTCGAAACATCGCCGGGGTTTCAAGATTCGCGGGTGTACGTGTTTCTTGCCGACCACCCCGATGAAATACCGGTTGATTGCGACTGGTACGTCGGTTTTTCCGGCTTGCATTTTCGCAATTCGACCTACGTCCGGTCGTATGCCTTTTGGTCGTGGGAAGTATTTCTTCAGGTACATTCAGCCCTAACCTGTACTGTCGGCAAAGGGGATCGGATTTTGAGCAACTTTGAGAAATACGACATGATGGAATGGTCTGCAGTTATCGGCGATGATGATGATCCGGCGCTGTACTTGCCCCCCGTTGCCGATGCGTGGTGGGATGCAAGTATCTCCATCGCCCGCGCCTGCATCAATCATGTAGCTCCGCACTGGCAGCAAGAAAGCCGGCCGGTTTTTATGATCAACCGGTTTCCCGACGAGTCGGTATTGGCTTACATGGCGATGAAGGACGGCAATTATGCCCGTGCCTACGAACTTTGGGATGAAATGCTGATATCATGCCGGAAAAGAGGACAAAAACGCCTGAAAAGCCGGATCATGTATAACATGGCCGTAATACTGGAAATGCAAGACCGGATAGACGATGCGGTGCAACAGGTTCGACAGTCGATTCAGTATTCCGATCAATCGGAAAACCGCGAATATTTACGGATATTATTGCAAAGATTATCACAAACAACCGAATTAGAACGACAAATACAAATACCTGTAGATGGTTCGTAATTTTTAATCTGTAACTGACAATGACTCCTTCAACGATTTTCATCATTATCTTGACAATCATCTGCGCCGATTTTCTGTTAAAAAATTGGCTGACCCTGCTCAATCTCACCGGACTTTCCGCAGCCCTGCCTCCGGAACTAAGCGACGTGTACGACGGGGAAAAGTACTTGCAATCTCAACGATATGAACGGGTAAGTACCCGTTTTGGGCTGATCGTTTCCTTTTTTAATCTTATCGTGATTTTGCTGATGCTCTCGCTGGGAGGTTTTGCCGCTGTTGACCGTCTGGCGGCATCCGTCAGCGGTCATTTTATTTTACACCCGCTCATTTTTTTCGCCATACTTGTTTTCGGGCTGGAATTAATGAACATGCCGTTTTCCGTTTACAGTACCTTTGTGATTGAAGAAAAATTCGGTTTCAACAAAACCACACGCAGTCTTTTTGTGGCCGACACTTTAAAAAATATCCTGCTGACGGCCGTTTTTGGCGGCGGTATCCTTGCCTTGATTATTTGGTTCTACGGTTTTACTGCCGAATGGTTTTGGGTGTGGGCATGGGGGCTGGCATCTGCGTTCATGCTGTTCATGGCGGTTTTCTACTCATCGCTCATTGTTCCGCTGTTCAACAAACAAACATTGCTCGAAGACGGCGAACTGAAAGACGCCATCACACAGTACTCCGACAGGGCAGGATTCCACCTCGACCGGATTTACACTATCGACGGTTCAAAACGTTCCACAAAAGCCAATGCCTATTTCAGCGGTCTGGGGCGGAAAAAACGCATCGTGCTGTTCGACACTCTTATTAAAGAATTGACTCTCGATGAAATCGTAGCGGTGTTGTTGCATGAAATAGGGCACTACAAGAAAAAGCATGTCATTACATCCATTATTTTGTCGATAATTCAAACCGGCATAACACTGTTTATCCTTTCGTTGTTTATTTCGCAGCCGGCTCTGTCCCAAGCGTTGGGAGCAACGGGAGCATGTTTTCATATCGGACTGATTGCTTTCGGGATTCTTTACAACCCAATCTCCGTTATCGTGGGACTGGGTTTGAATGTCCTTTCACGAAAACACGAATATCAGGCGGATACTTTTGCCGCCCGTTTCGGAATGGCGAGAGGATTGATCAGCGCTTTGAAAAAATTATCGCGCAATAATCTTTCCAATCTGACGCCTCATCCGTTCTACGTGTTTTTCCATTATTCCCATCCCGCATTGTTACAGCGAATCAGGGCGCTGAATCAATACCTTCAGGATAATAAATTCGGTCAAAGTTCATCTCAGGCAACAATTATTTAGAATGATTATAAATTAGGTGTTCAAAACCGGTTTTTATGAAAATGAAACTAACTTTGTTGTGAATAACGGAAATGTAAATTTCTGTATAGATGGAGTTTATAAAGAAATGAATGATTTAAAAATCAAAATATATGGGTAATCCGAAAGCATTTTTAACCATCTCCCGCAAGGAAGCAGGTTACAGGCCTGTCATAGAGCGTATAACCGATTACGGCGAGGTAGAACAGACGCTCAACAGCGACGACCGTATTTTGCAGGCTTCCCGCTGTATGGAATGTGGAATCCCCTATTGTCACTGGGCATGTCCGCTGGGTAACCGTATGCCCGAATGGCAAGATTCTCTTTCAAAAGGGAAATGGGCAGAAGCTTACGAACGATTGGTGGCCACCAACAATTTTCCCGAGTTTACAGGCCGTGTTTGCCCTGCTCTTTGCGAGAAAAGTTGCGTATTGTCGTTGCAAGGCGAAGCCGTTACCATCCGCGAAAACGAAGCCGCCCTTGTAGAACGCGCTTTTGCGGAAAACTATATCAAGCCGTACCCGCCCAGGAAGCGTACCGGCAAAAAGGTGGCCGTGATCGGCTCCGGGCCTGCAGGTTTGGCAGTGGCCGATATGCTCAACCGAAAAGGACATTCTGTAACCGTGTTTGAGAAAGATGAAGCTGTCGGAGGCCTTCTTCGCTTCGGTATTCCCGATTTCAAACTTAATAAAAAAGTAATTGACAGGCGTTTGGATATTCTTCGCGAAGAGGGCGTCGAATTTAGAGTAAACATCCATGTGGGAGTTGATGTAACCGGACAACAACTGCTTAAGGAGTTTGACGCCATCTGTCTGGCTGTGGGAGCGGGACAACCAAGGGATTTGCCTGTCGAAGGCCGCTGTTTGCAGGGAATATACTTCGCATTGGAACTGTTGCAACGGCAGAACAAGATAATAAGCGGAATAGCCGTAAAAGGAGAAAATCCGCCGGAGGCGAAGAACAAGCACGTGCTGGTAATCGGCGGAGGCGACACCGGCTCCGACTGCGTAGGCACCTCGATACGCCAACAAGCTGAAAAAGTCACACAGATAGAGATCCTCCCAAAACCGCCGGAACACTATAACGCCGACACTCCATGGCCTTCGTATCCCAATATACTGAAAACCTCCAGCTCGCACATCGAAGGCTGTACACGTCGCTGGAATCTTGCCACCAAACGCTTTATCGGCGACAACGGCAAAGTAACCGGTGCGGAAGTAGCTGAAGTGGAATGGACGAAAGGGGAAGATGGACGCTTGAGCATGAAGGAAACCGGAAGGACTGAAATCATCAAAACCGATCTGGTGCTACTCTCAATGGGTTTTGTACAGCCGGAGCATGAAGGGTTGCTGGACAGCCTCGGCGTGGAATACGACCAGCGCGGCAATGTAAAGAGCGTTGCCCCCAACCGGTCGTCGGTGGACAGAGTGTTTGTGGCAGGCGACGTCACCTCGGGAGCGTCCTTAGTGGTACGCGCCATCTGGTCGGGACGCGAAGCCGCCGTTGCCATTCATACAGCTATCAGCCATCCGTAAAACCGTCCGCAACGGACACGATGGAACTCTACTATCGCAGGACAGGACAAGGCGAACCTCTGGTGATCCTGCATGGACTTTACGGAAGTTCGGACAATTGGCTGACAATGGCAAAGCGACTGTCGGCAGAATACGATGTGATTATTCCCGACCTGCGCAACCACGGACGTTCACAACACCATCCCCTGCACAATTATCCCCAAATGAGCGGCGACATTCTCGAATTGACGGATCGTCTGCATATCGGGAAATACCACATAATGGGGCATTCGATGGGCGGAAAAATAGCGGTGCATGTAGCAGCCCGGACGCCGGAACGCTTGTCGTCACTTACGGTAGTAGACATCTCTCCCATGAACTACCCGTCGTTGACGGAAAACTCGCCTGTCGTTACGGAACACCTGAACCTGATTCATACCCTTCTGGAAACGGATTTAACACGCTTCTCCACACGCGCATCCATTGAACAATACTGGTTACAACGTATTCCCGCAGCAACATGCCGGTTTATGTTGAAAAACCTGCAACAAAAAGGCAAATGGTTTACATGGCGGCTGAATTTACAGGTCATTGCACGGCATTTACCGTATATTCTCAATGGAATGGATGAATTTACACCCGACAGGCATCCGCTTATCCGCGTTCCTTCGCTGTTTATAAAAGGCGAACGCTCGGATTACTTGCCGGACGCCTGTTTCTCGCTGATCCGGAAAATATTTCCCAATTCAAAATTCGCCGTTCTTTCCGGCGCAGGACATTGGCTACATGTCGAACAGCCGGAACGCTTTTACGAAAAAATAAGCGCTTTTTTGAAAAAGAATCATTAATGTAATGATATTATCATTACATTTGTAAGTTTTAGTAAAGGTTGATAACGTGAAAAAATGGTTTTTCTTTTTGTTGTTTGTTCCGGTGGCAATTGAGGCATGGCCGCAAGCTGTTCCTTCAAAAGATGAAAATATCCCTTTTCTGGTAACTTTCGGTAACAAAGCCAAAATCGAATGGGGAGACGATGATTTCTCGCAAGTTTTCTTCTTCCTGATACCTGAAACATACTCCGGAATGGTATTCATCCGTATTTTCGACGCCGACACAGGCGGCAAACACGATGAGGCGAACGGCCAGTTCGATACGAAAATGAGATATTCTCTCTATGGGGGCAAACATGCCTATAGCCATGCAGATGCGAAAAATGTGGATCCCGTGGGCAACTACAAAAGCGGCAATCTGCTGGCGACCAGAACAATCGGTATAGATCCGAAATTAGATAACAATTGGTTGACCTTCGGGCCATTCAATCCCACGGAAGGCGAATATGTCGCCGAATCGAAAGGATATGCCTTCAAACTGATCTGCGAAGGCATCTCAGGCGACGACGGCAATCTGTACCGTTACTTCATGAGCACGTCAGCCAGTGAAAATATTGCTATCGAAGGCGGAAATGCCTTTGCTTTCGAGTATTCCTTCCGCCTGTATGACGATCCGAAACAAATATCGCACATTTATCCGTTCGTGGATGAAAAGACGTTTAAGGTGCAGCAATCCAACTTCGACTGGGATGACGACGGCAAGATACGAGTGTCGTCGGAGGTAAGGCACGAGCAATTCTGTCCCGTGTCCGGCGACGGAGTATGGGCGCAAAGCGAATTTCTCATCATGGACGGAGAAAAAGGGAAATCGCTGAATTTTGAATTTATCAAGAAAAAACCACCCATCGTCAACAATAATGTAGTGATTTACATACGCAACCAGTACGGCGAATCTATGCCCTTCTTTTCAAGTCCTATTGGCGGCGTACCGAAATACAAATATTCCATGTCTGTGCAAAAAGTTAAGAAATAACCATCAACATGCGGTTGAAAAAAGGAGTGATAAAAAGTTGGAGCGCCGTCATCGGAGGGTCGCTGTGCCTCAGTGTCTACAGTCAGACGTATAAATTCCGTCAGTACGGCATTGAGCAGGGCGTTTGCCACCACACAATTTATGCTGTGGAACAAGACCGGAACGGATTTGTGTGGTTCGCTACCGGAACAGGCTTGTGTCGTTTCGACGGTTTTCATTTCACTTCCCCCGAAGAAACACCGGCCGACAATGCTACCGTCATTTTCAAAGACAGGGAAGAAAACCTGTGGTTCGGCTACAATAACGGTACGGTAATCAAATATGACGGGAAACAGTTCCTCCATGCCGATACTTCAAAAAACCAGACCGCTGTTACGAAAATCACCCAAACACCACAGGGACATATATTGGTAGCCACCCAAACAGAAGGCATCACCCTTATTTCAGACCGGACGACCGCATATTATGCAGACGGACTGGAAGGCAAGCTGATATATACCATCTTGTGCATCAACGACACAAAACTATTGCTCGGCTGTGACGACGGTTTATATCTGTGCAACTATAGAGTAGCGCCTTTTAACGTACAACTTGTTTCCAAATTTGAAGACATCGGGGATGAGGCCATTTTTTCCATCATTGCCGAGTCGGGAAGTAACAATTTCTGGGTATTGTCGGAATACGGAGGATTATTCCATCTTACCCCAATGGGACAGGATTTTACAGCCCGGAAAATAGAGATTCCCGATTTCAACGAAGCAAGACTGCAATCGGTTTACGAAGACACGCAAAAAAACCTGTGGATATCAACCTTGGGCAACGGCCTGTTTCAGGTGCGTTTCTCCAAAAATCATACCGTCGAGCAAATTAATAACTACAATGACAAAAACGGCTTGGGAAGCAACTATATCAAATACGTCTTTTCAGACAACCAGCAAAATTTGTGGGTAGGTACTTACGGACACGGTATTTCCTGCCTGACCAACCAGTCCATCCTGTTTTGGGAGCATCTTGACGCCATAGGCGACAACGTTACAGCGGTATGGACGGAAAACCCTCAAGAATACTGGATGGCAGGCAACGGCGCCATCGTAAGGATAAAAGACGGCGAAAAAAACCTCGTGCTGGACGGCAAAAACGGAATGCCGAAAGACAGGATCACCGCACTGTACATGGACGAAGAAGAAACCTTCTGGATAGGTACGGAAAAATCCGGCATATACACGCTGGACAAAAAGCATAAAGAAGTAAAACCCTACTATTTTTCTACTAATTCATTGTCCAACAGCATACAGGCAATCACATCGCTCGACCGGAAAATCTTGGCGGCTACGCTGAACGGCGTCCTGCTGCTTAACACCAAAGACCGTTCGGAAAAAATCCTCAACAACTATAACGGATTACCCTACAACAACATCAGGGATATATACAAAGACGCCCAAAACAATGTCTGGATTGCCACCAACAGCAATGCCGTTCTCACCGTCAACCACTGGGTTGACCCTCTGCAGGACGAAAGACGATTGGAAACAGGACAGATTTCCGAAACAGAATTTACATGCATTACTGCCGACAACAACGGTAACATCTGGGCAGGCACCAACGGGGCGGGCATTTTCCTGTTCGATCTGTCCAATGACACCGTCTTTCAGTTTACCACACAAAATGGGATGAAATCCGACTTCTGCTATGCAATGGAGAAGGATAGCCATAACTGCATCTGGGTAGGCCACCGCCTGGGACTAAGCCGGGTGGATGTCAACCGGCACAGTGTCTCCGTTTTCGGCATCGAAAACGGTGTCACCGGCGACGTGACTCCCAACGCCTTGCAGGTAAATTCATCCGACGAACTGATAGCAGGCTTGACCAACGGCGCCATGCTGTACCGCATCCCGCAGCAGGAAGACCTCCAGAAACCAATGTTGAACATGACCGCCCTGACGGTCGGCGACAAGTCTTACGACACCCGCGAACCGCTGACCCTGCCGTTCAACCTTTACCGCATCCGTTTCGATTTCATCGGACTTCAATACGAAAACCCCGAAGCCATCACCTACCGGTATATCTTGCAGGGGTACGACACCGAATGGTCCAAACTTTCAAAAGAAAGATCCGTATTATACCCGCGGCTGGAAGACGGCGAATACACCTTCCTTGTAAAGGCGTGCAACGGCAGCGTCTGTACCGACGAAACGAAACTGTTCACGCTGACGATTCGCAAACCTTTTTGGAAAACGTGGTGGTTCATCCTGTTGATGCTGGTCATCACTGTCAGCGGCTTTTACGCCATCATCCGGATAAGGGAACGTACGCACAGGAAACAGCAGGAATACCTCGAACGCGAACTTGCTGCACGAACCAAAGAAGTACTCGAACAAAAAGAAGAAATCGAACATAAAAACAAAGACATCACCGACAGTATCAACTACGCGCAACGCATCCAGTTCAGCGTGCTGCCGTCTACCAAAACCCTGTTGGACAACTGTTCCGACGCATTCATCTTCTACCGTCCGCGCGATATTGTCAGCGGCGACTTCTACTGGTTCGACTATTTCCCGAAAAAAAACAGTATCTTGGTAGTTTGTGCCGATTCTACGGGACATGGCGTGCCGGGCGCCTTCATGTCGCTGATCGGCACCACGCTCATCAAGGATATCGTGATGAGGCCACAGGTCGATTCTCCGGATAAAATACTCATGTTACTGGATGAAAATATTCAGTCCACGCTCAACCAGAATCAGGAGTCCGAACAAGCCAATGATGGAATGGACGTGATCGTATGCGAAATCAATATGGAAACCTGTCACGTGCGGGTATCCTCTGCCATGCGCCCCTTTGTCGTACATCAAAACGGCGTGCAGCGCGTATTCAAAGGCAGCCACGTATCAATAGGCGGACAACCCGTGGCCAACAAGGTGTTTGGACTCATAGAACTGGATATGGCGCCGGGAGACTCTATCTACATGTTCTCCGACGGATACCCCGACCAGTTCGGCGGACCGGCAGGCAAAAAATTCAAAATGAATCGTTTGCTGAATATCCTCAATGACATGCAACACCGCGATATGGAAGAACAATACCGCGTACTGCGTGAAAATTTCGAACTGTGGAAAGGCGAAATCGAACAGGTGGACGATGTTCTGGTCATCGGCATTAAATTGTAGCATTGCTTACACACTTAGGGATCGGAGTTAAAAGAGTGACACTTCAATTTGTCACACAAGGACATCCTCCCCTCTCCTTGTCTGTTTGACAATATGTAAAGCGATTGCTTGTCGATTTGTAAAACATATTTGAAATAATTTGTATCGATAAAAATGTCAGGATTTATATAGCAAAACACACAAACTTTAATACATTGATAATTATTTAAATGCATTATCAAAATTAATGATTTTTGAAGAACAGCTTGTTTTTTTACTTTACTGTTTCTTTCAATTC
>JAIRLS010000121.1 GCA_031259205.1 Bacteroidales bacterium
CGGCAAGTTCCATCGTTGCGCCAAGGTGCGGATGTCCGGATTGTAAGTAGTCCGGGAGTCATGCCAATGGGTACAAAGGAAAATAACGGCGGGCTTTCCGTCTTCCGACCCGTAATAAGCCGATGCAGGATTGTCTTTCAGACTGCGGCAGTCGTCTTTGTATTTTTTTATTACGTAATCGTATGCGACGGAATAGTTGGCCGAAAGGGTCGATAGCGTGTATTCGTTATAGTCTTCCTTAATCCATTCGGTATTTGCTACGTTCTTATTGTGAACGTGCATGATGATAAAAGCATCAATCTGTTCGAGTTCTTCTTGGGAGTAGAGTGTTCCGTTATACATTTTCACAGCCGTTTGCATGATGGCTTCGTTTTCTACAGCCCTGTTGATGGCCTGTGCGCCGAAAGCTTCGGATACAATTTCAAACCATCCGTTTTCGGGAACAGCAAAAGAAGCTCCGGTGATGAAAAAAAGAGGGTCGTAATCTTCCGCATTCGTTTGCATTGCGTGGAAAGCAACCAGGAAAATAAGTATTAAGCGTTTCATGTTTATTTTTATTGGAAATTTGTTTTTTTATTTAGTATAATAATTTGCCGTTCCTTCCCATCCCGGATTTTGTGTCAGAACGCCATCCTGCAAGTCGATCTGGTTTTGCGGAACAGGGAGAAAACCGCCGGTTTCCGGGCGAAAAGTAATGGACGTCGTTTCGAGCAACTCCGTGTTGTTATAGACGGGAATATCGGTCTGATTTTCAGTCAGAACATTCCAGTCGTGCCAGCGGAGGAGGTCGTAATAGCGAACTCCTTCAAAAGCGAGTTCAAATCGCCGCTCTTTTTTCAAGTTTTCTAACGACCATGCGATATCCGCCAATCCTGCGCGGTGACGTATCTGATTCAAGCCGTTTCTGCCGTATTTTTCGATCGGTGCTCCTCCGGTCAATTCGGCGTGCATCAGCAGTACATCGGCAAAACGGATGAGAACGAGATCCTGGGTATTGTTGCTCATATAGTCGGTATTTACTCCCATATTATAGAGTTCATAGCTATAGTTTTGCACCATTTTTTTGTTGGTGTCTTTCCATACATTAATGGGCATGTATTTTTTCTGGTAATACATGGTTTCGTCCATCTGGCTGTTACCCCTTTTGACGTAAATCCGCATTTCCGTCCGGTCGTTTGCATCCAGGATGGAGCCTTTCTTTCTGGGGTCGTTGTCATCCCATTCGTTCCAGATAACGGGATTGACGGTACCCATCCCCCATCCTTGACCGTATGGAAATGAGTATTGAAAGGAACCAGGTTGGTTTCGCAAGCCGAAATAAAGGCAAAATTGATTGCTCTTTTGTTGAGGATGGTCGAAGTTGTAGCCTATCGTAGAATATTTGATGGCGAAAACGGTTTCTATGTTTCCGTCACCTTCCCAGCGGAGGTTGTTTCCGGCGGTGTATTCGTAATCTTGTACATAGGAATAGGGCCAGAGGTTGCGAAAGTCCTGTACCAGATCATGACCGCTGTTTTCAATGCAGTCGGTTAGCCATTCGATCACTTGTTGCCGGGTAATTTCTCCTCCTTCACGCAGGGGCAATGTTTCTTTTTGGTAGTATCCGGTATAGAACAGGAATACGCGCGCCATCATCGCTTCTGCCGCCCATCGGTTTATTCTGCCGAGGTCGGTAACTTTGTTGATGTCTTGAAATTTCACGGGCGCCAGTTTTTCGATCGCCGTTTTCAGGTCGGAAGCAATCAGGGCATAAGTTTCAGCCGCCGGCGCTTTGGGAATGTTTTCGTATTCGGGATTGGTAACCAAAGGCACTTCGCCGAACATGCGCGAAAGGTCGAAGTAAAAGTGCGCCCTCAGGAAACGGACTTCGCCTTCGATGGCGTTTCGTTCATCTTCTTCGTCTTTTTCCCATTTTACATTATCCAAAGCGGAGATAAGGAAATTGCTCCGGAAGACGCCGAAGTAATGCGCTCGCCAGGGATTGTCGAACATGTTTTCGCTGGATTTTTGAAACCGGTCGATGGCTTTGCACGACAAGTCGTTTTCACCGCCTCCGCCCAGCCGGTCGTCCGACATGAGTTCGGAAGTCATGAAGCTGCTTCCCAGCGGTTCGGGGCGTCCGAGTATGGAATATACGCCGATCAAGAGCTGGTCTGCTTCGTAGGCTGTTCCCGGATAATTGCCGGTATCTTTTTTCGTTTTGCTTTCCGTGTCCAGAAAATCTTCACAACTCCAGAGGATCGAAAGGGTTGCGAATAGAAATAATATCTTTTTCATTATTCAGTATGTGTTTAATCGTTATTAAAATTTAATATTACAACCTACCATGTAGGTACGTGCGCTGGGATAATATCCCAAATCAATTCCCGAAGCCCATGAGTCTCCGCCGTTGTATCCTACTTCGGGATCCATTCCGGAGTATTTGGAGAAAGTCAGGAGATTTTGAACGGTAGCATAGAGACGAAACTGGGAAATAAAGTTTGCCCGGAAGAGCTTGTTGAGGTCATAACCGACCGTGAGGTTGGTGATGCGGAAATAATCGGCCTCTTCGATATAAAGGTCTGAAATATATCCCCAATTGATGCTGTTTCCGTTGATCGCCGGCAAACGGTTGGACGTTCCTTCGCCATGCCATCGTTCCAGTATTTCGATGGTGTAATTGTCGAAAGGCTTGTTTGTATAATTGCGGTAGGATTTGGCAATCTGGTTGCCTCCCACGCCGTATCCCGTGACGGACAAATCCCAGCCTTTGTATTCGAAGTTCAGGCTAAGGCCGTAAGTAATGTCGGGATGCGGATTGCCAATCATGGTTTTATCGCCGTCGTCGATGGTTCCGTTATTGTTTATGTCCACAAAGCGCACGTCGCCGGGTTTTGCCTGCGGCATGATCATTTCTCCGGTTTCGGGATGGACGTAAGCCTTGATTTCTTCTTCATTCTGAAAAATGCCGTTTGTCCGGTATCCTTTGAAATAGCCGATGGGGAAACCGGTTTCAGCCAGGTAGAGATAAGTTGTGTTGTGCGACAGGATATTGCTTGTACCCAAAATAGTTCCGCTTGCATTAGCGATTTTTGTGACTTCGTTTTTGTTATGGGTCAGATTAGCGCTGATTCCGTATTTGAAATCGCCGATACGATCGTTCCACGACAGGATGGTTTCAATACCCGTGTTCCTGACGTCGCCACCGTTGATGTAAGGATTGCCGGTTCCTACGATACCCGGTAATCCGGCCTGCACCAGCCAGTCGACAGTTTCCTTGTTGTACCAGTCGAAAGTGAATCCCAGGCGGTTTTGCAAAAACCGGGTATCAACGCCGATGTTCAACTGCCGCGAAGTTTCCCACGTCAGTTCCGAATTGGGAACGATGTCGGGATAGGATCCGATGGTTACGTCTTTACTATCGCCGAAATAGTACTGCGCGGCATTGCCGTTATTGCCGAAGGCGATGCTTCCCAGATAGCGGAAGGCGGGAATCGAGCAGTTGCCGTTTTCGCCCCAGCTTGCACGGAGTTTCAATTGATCAAAGACGCCTCGGGAATCTTCGAAAAAGTCTTCTTCCGTGATATTCCATCCGGCGGAAACGGAGGGGAAATATCCCCAGCGATGTCCTCTGGCAAAATTCGATGATCCGTCGGCGCGCATAGTTGCGCTCAGCATGTATTTGCCGGCATAATCGTAATTGAGCCGTCCGAAAAAGGAAAGCATTCCGCCTTCCGACCAGGGCGCTCCGGTAAGGGTTGTAGAGGAAGACGTTGTTTTGGCATTGCTCAGATAGGCGTATTCAAAGCTGTCAAATTCCGATTGAATATTGGAGCCGTTAATGTCTTCTCCCAAGCCCCATTTTTCGATGGAGTTTCCGAGCATTGCCGAAAGTTTATGGTTTTCCCGCACGAAATCGTATGCCAGGGTATTGTCCCAGCTCCACTGCAAACCGTTTCCCGCACCTTGGGATGTTTTGTCGTTATCGGAAAAATCAACGGAATTTAACCAATAGACGGGTATGTATTCCCTGCTGTTCCATCCGTTATAAGCGTATCCGAATGTGGAGCGCAGCTTCAGGTTTTTCAAAGGTTGCAATACCAGGTAGAAGCTGCCCCGAGCCGAATAATTTTTGCTTTTCTGCCTTGAACGCTTAATGTCCATTTCTGCCAGAGGATTAAGAGAGGTATAATCCAATCCGGCGAAAGGAGTATGATAGTCGTTGTTCTCGTCATAGACAGGGAGCAGAGGGGTTGTTGCCAAAGCATTACGGACGTCGTTCCAGTAAAGGCTTCCGACGCCCATTCCCAATCCGCTCCGGACGACGTAACCCATTGTGAGCGTCTGTCCGAATTGCAGCAAGGTGTAATCGTTGTATTTCAACAGATTGTGTTCGGAATTCATTCGCACGGTGTAGCGTTCGTATTTGGAATCTACTTCGGGATTTTTCAGCCCTATAACGGGATTTTGCGAAGTATAGGAAAATCCGAAAGAATAGGTAGAACGTTCTGTTCCATTGGTTATATTTAGTGCGTGGCTTTGAATGGGGGCATTGTCCAAAATCATTTCGTCAAGCCAGTTTGTACCGTTGAAAGTGCCGTTATCTACGGCGTTGAGAACTTCTCCGGGCATATTGGCATCCAGAAAATTGCGGTCGTATCCCGCTTCTTCCAGAATTTCCATGTATTGTTTTGCATTGAGCGTTTTCGCTTTCTTGGCGATCGTTTGCCATCCGAGATAGCCGTCGTAATGGATGGCGCTTTTCCCTGTTTTTCCTTGTTTGGTGGTGATCAGTATCACGCCATTGGCGGCGCGCGCTCCATAGATGGCAGCCGAAGCCGCGTCTTTCAAGACATCTACCGATTCAATGTCGGAAGGATTAATCATGTTGATGTCGCCATTGGGAACGCCGTCGATGATATACAACGGATTTGAATTGTAAATAGTTCCCAGCCCGCGTATGGTTACCTTGAATCCTTCGCCGGGTTTTCCATTCATTTTAGTGATGTTTACGCCGGGTGTCTGGCTTTGTAAAGCGCCAAGCACATTTACAGTATTTAATTTTGCAATATCGTCTCCTTTTACTTGTACGGTAGCGCCTGTGATTAATTTTTTCTGTTGAACGCCGTACCCGATAGCAACCACTTCGTCGAGTAGGTTTGCCGCTTCTTTCAAAGAAACCGTTATGTCGGATTGATTTCCCGTTTTGACGGTCAGTGTTTCGTATCCCAGATAAGAAATTATCAGAGAAGCATCGCGTACTACCGATAAAGAAAAGCGTCCATTCGGGTCTGTTACCGTACCGTTAGCGGTCCCTTTTTCTATTACGCTTGCGCCGATAAGCGGTTCGCCTCCGGAAACAACTGTTCCGCTAATTTGCATGGTAGATTGAGAAAAAGCCCATTCACTTCCGAATATAAATATGAAAGTGAATAAGCGCCAATTAAAGATAATGTTATTTTTCATGATTAAAATATTTTATTTTCGTATGTATTTAATACACAGTGTTTTTATTTATGTATTTGCATAATTGCCGTTCAAATCGCTTTTTTCAATGCACCATTCCCACTTGCAAAAGTTTTTAATTTTTCCTTGCAGCAGCAAAGGGCTTCCTCCTTCATTGTATTGCTGGTTATTGGGCAATCCTTTTTTCCCGACGCCTTCTTTCATCAGAGTTTTCAGCTTATTGAGATAGGATTGATATACTTTACGCGGGGTGGTGTTGTATTTTTTACAGATAGAAGCCGCCATGCCGACTATTTCTCCCATCATCCCGGTGGTTCTCATCACTCGAACAGTTCCTAAGGCTACGTGGGTAACGCTGATGTTGCGTCCTGCCATGAACAGGTTGTTGATGTTGCGCGAATACAGGCAACGGTATGGTACAGCGTAGGGATAAATATACAGATGCTCGGTGGCTGCTTTAAATTCATTGCCGGGAAAGTGAACGGAATTAACAGAGTCCGGAAAATGCAAATCAATACTCCATGTGGTGGTGAAAGAAGCATCTTCGTGAAATACATTCTTAATAATATCGTCTTGTTTAAGAATATAATCTCCTATTAATCTGCGCGATTCTCTTTTTCCTGCAATGTAGGCAACCCATTCGAGTTTCCGGTTGTTGTATTGCTTTTTGTTTTTCCAATCGTTTTTCAAAAAGCTCCAGTTGGAGAAAATTACCAATAAACCATAGTCGCGAATACGTTCAAAATCCCGGATCTGATCTCGGTTCATTCCGGTTTCCCATGTCCATTCCCCCATTGTCACTTTTTCGCAATTGGTTTCGGAGAATACAACACCGTAGTTGAAAGCCGGAAATTCGGTTTTTCTTCCGGGTGTTTCTACGGAATACCATTGTACGGACGCTCCCATCGTCTGTTTATCTCCTTTTGCGGGCGCAATACTTTCTCCAAATTCGTCGCGTCCTTCACGTCCCATCCGGTAATCGGCTCCGGCCAGATATCCTATTGTTCCATCGCCGGTGCAGTCGGCAAAGCAACGACCGGAAAACAGGAGTTCTTCGCCGGTTTCAATGTGCTGCGCAACGACAGACTTTATTTCCTGTTCAACGGTATTTACCTTTTGAACCCGGCAGTTCAAAAACAAATGAATGTTATTTTCCGCCAGAACAAGATCTAATTTTTTTTTATCTTCATAAAATTCGCTGGGTTGAGCGTTTCCACCACGAAGCGGGCCTACTTCTTTCAGCAGGTTTCCGAGTGCGTTGTAGGGTTCGGCCTCGATTCGTCCACCCAAGTGCACCCTTACTTCGGAACTGTTGTTTCCGCCCAACAGGGGACGGTCGTTGATTAGAGCGACACTACAGCCCAACCGTGCTGCCGATATTGCGGCACAAATTCCGGCGATGCCTCCTCCGGCCACGACCAAATCGTACGCACCGGCTTCTTTTGGAACGGAAGGAAGGTTTAAGGCTTTGTGCCTGAAATCTGCCAACGTTTCTATAGCGGAAGGTGGAATGTCGTTTTTATCTGTGGTGAAATAAAGGGCGTCGCACCGGCCGTTGAAACCGGTACAATCGTGTAAAGCAACGGTAGCTTTTCCTTTTTTAAGAAATATTTTTCCGGCTTTTTGCCATATCCATTGATTTCCTTCTGTTCCCAGACTGCCGGAAACTGTTTTTCCGTTTACGCTTAATTCAAATTTTCCCGGTCCGTTCCCTGCAAACCATGGGGCTGTCCAGTTGAATGTCCGGACATATACGAAGTAGTTTCCGCCGGATGGAAAATATACCGTAGTAGAGGCATCTTTTACCGGCACACCCAAGCCGTGCGCCATCAAATAAGGAGAACCCATTTGATCCATGAATTGCTGATCTACTACCCAGCCTCCTTTGTTTTCGAAACGTTCCGCTTCGATCCATACATTTTCAGCAAACAGAAAGAGGGATAAGCAGGAAAAAAAGAAAAATAACAGATATTTTTTCATGATTGATACGAAATTGACTTTTTATAACAGATATTGCCCTTCTTCTTTCAATCGTTTCCGCAAGTATGCCACATCTATTTTATGTACATCATTCTTCGATTGCTTGATGGCGTGTGCCGCCGCCATTCCCGCCGCTTCGCCGGTTACCAGACAGGGCGGCATGACACGGAGGCTTCCGAACGCTTCTTCGTCGGTTGAGATACAGCGTCCGGCAGTCAGAACGTTTTTTAGTCCTTTGGGCGTCAGGCAGCGATAAGGAATACCGTGTGATTCGCCTTTGCCGTAATGAATGGCAGGGTATCCGTTTTTGTGTATGTCGATGTAATAACAGTTGCGTCCGATTTCATCGTCAAATGATTTGCGTTGCTTCCAGTCCTCAACCGTGAAAGTGTAGTCTCCTTCGATGCGCCGGCTGTCTCTTACGCCCAACAGCGCTGCTGTTCGTGCCAGAAAAGCGCCGCTAAAGGTTTGCGGCTGAACCTCTTTCATCGCTTCCAGATATTGTGCCGCAATTTCCCTGCCTTTAATCATGGCTTGAGATACGGCCCATGGATCGGTACTGTCCACATTTACCAAATGTCCTGCATTGAATTGCAGTACGCCCGGTCCGATATAGTTAACACATAAATGTTTATCAATCAAAGGATATTTTCCGGAGGCAATAGCCGTATGAACCGGACTCTTTTTGTCTCCTCCATATAAAGGAAGACCGTAAGTATAATTATAGGAATCCACATTGGCGAATGAAAAACACAAAGTGGAGCTTTGAACCACACCGTTCTCGTCGCCCCGCTTGAATGAAGCGCCCGCCCAAGCAGCCAAATCGCCGTCGCCGGTGGCATCAATATACGCTTTCGCTTTGAATGCTGTAAGTCCCGACTTGTTGGCGACAATCAAAGCATCAACGGTATCGTCAGCTGACATTTCTACGGCTGCCAAACGGGAAAAGAAAAGGATTTTTGTTCCCGAACCACTCACCATCCTGTCATATACCGAAACTAAGTATTCGGGATTGATGCTCACCCAGTCCAGACGATCTTCAGATTCGTGCGGAACACCTTTTTTGGATTCGTTGAATATCTTTTCCGCCAGGCCTCGGTAGATGATTTTTTCTCCATCGGAAAACGGACACCAAGCCGGTATCATTCCCGATGTACCCATGCCTCCCAATTGTCCCATGGCTTCAATCAACAAGGTCCGGGCGCCTTCACGGGCGGAAGCAATAGCTGCCGAACATCCCGCCGGTCCGCCACCGACAATAATAACATCCCATCGGTCGTCGATGCTCATCTTGTTCTTTCTTAACGATAAAGTCTTCGCTTTCTCTGTAGATACCATTCCTGCAGCAAAAGCCGGTGTTGCTGCCGTCATTGCTATCATTCCTGTTTTCTTTATAAAAGTTCTTCTTGTTAGCATTTTTTATGTATTAAATTGAAAGAATTTTTTTATAATTCTTATCTTTATTTTGTTCAAAAAAAGATAAATCAACTTTAGAGTATAAGTTCATATAATATATATTATGTTCTCCAAAATTAGAATGAAATAATTAAGCGGACTTGTAGATCTATCCTTGCTATTTATTCAAATGAGTAGGCAGTTACAAAAATGTCGCTAATAATTACAAAAATGTCGCCAATTTGCTTTTATGTAGAATATATAGTGAAAATTTATTATTTTGTTTATGAAAAAGACTACCATGCAAATCTCTTCATTTAAAGGCTAAATCTTTTTCTGAGGGTTGTGAAAAAGTATCTTAAATTTCCGGACAAGTCTTAAGATAGCACATAATTTTTATTCGGTTGTGCGTGATTTGGAAATTTAATGTTATCTTTGTAGGGTATTCGGTTATTTATGCGGAAAATATTCTTAATCGGTTATATGGGAGCGGGAAAAACAACGGTGGGAAAACAGTTGGCTCAACGGTTGAATTTGCAATTTGTCGATTTGGATTTATTTATCGAAAACCGTTACCGAAAAAGAATAGATGAATTATTTACTGAAAAAGGAGAAAACAATTTCAGGGAAATAGAGCACAAAACCTTGCTCGAAGTATCCCAATTTGAAGATGTAATTATTTCAACCGGAGGAGGAACACCTTGTTTCTTCGATAACATGTTGATAATGAATAGCCGGGGGAAAACGGTTTATTTGAAATGGTCTGTAGAAGATTTAATTACGCGGTTGACCGCTTATAAACACAACCGCCCGCTTGTGGAAGGGAAAAACAGAGAGGAGATGAAACAGTTTATCGTCGAAAATCTTGCAAAAAGAGAATCTTTTTACAATCGCGCTACGGTTATTTTTGAAGTTTCCAAAATGGCGATTGCGCCGGATGTTGATTCCATTGTAGATGAATTGGCCGGAAGCATGTACCCAAGCGAAAAGTAAAAGAATGTAGTTCAAAAAAATCCCTTTTTTCAGGAAATCATCTCAAATCCGGTATAAGGGATTAATATAGAAGGTATTCGTATTCCTTCCGGTGTTTGGTTATTTTCCAATAATGCGGCTACGATTCGAGGCAATGCTAAAGCGCTTCCATTCAAAGTGTGGCACAATTGTATTTTCTTATCTTTATCACGATAACGGCATTTCAAACGGTTGGCTTGGTAACTCTCAAAATTGGAAACGGAACTTACTTCCAACCAGCGGTCTTGTGCGGCAGAATATACTTCAAAGTCGAAAGTCAATGCAGAGGTAAAACTCATGTCGCCTCCGCAAAGGCGCAGGATTCGCCAGGGCAATTCCAATGCTTCGACCAGCGATTGCACATAATCAACCATCTCCGCTAACGATTCATAGGAATGTTCCGGTTTGTCGATGCGTACAATTTCCACTTTGTCGAACTGATGCAGGCGGTTCAGTCCGCGCACGTCTTTGCCATACGAACCGGCTTCCCGACGAAAACAAGCCGAATAGGCGGCATTTTTAAGCGGTAAGTCTTTTTCGTCCAAAATAACATCGCGGTAAATATTCGTTACCGGCACTTCTGCGGTAGGAATCAAATAGAGATCATCGGCGGCACAATGATACATTTGCCCTTCTTTATCAGGCAAATTCCCTGTTCCATAGCCGGAATCGGCATTTACTACATAAGGGGGTTGAATTTCCTCGTATCCGGCGTCTCTGGCTTTATCCAAAAAGAAATTGATTAATGCCCGTTGTAAGCGAGCGCCTTTTTGCTTGTAGACGGGAAAACCGGCGCCGCTGATTTTAACGCCTAACTCAAAGTTGATTAAATCGTATTTTTTAGCTAATTCCCAATGCGGGAGCGCTCCTTCATGTAAAACCGGAATTATGCCGCCTGTTTTTTCTATTACATTCTCTTCGGCATGTCTTCCTTCGGGAACGCC
>JAIRLS010000206.1 GCA_031259205.1 Bacteroidales bacterium
GATTATATGTGAGAAAAATCGACATTTTTTTAATTGGTTCTTTTTATTTTAATAACGGGGCAAATGTAAAACATGATTTTTCAAAATCCAAATTTTTTTGAAAAAAAATGAAAAAAAAAATTGAAATAGCTGGTCGGATTTTTGGAATCACCTCAAAATAAAGCGTTTAAAAACAGAAAAAAAACTTGGTGTAACTTCGTGCCTTTTGTGGTTAAAAAAAACACGAAGGCATGTAGAGACGCACGGCATGCGCCTGAAAGCACGAAGGCGCGAATGTAGAGGCTAAAGGCGTGCGCCTGAAATCCATTCGCTTTGGAGAATGTGGAACGTCCTGAAAGGACTTTTGAGAGGGATGGGGAAGAAAGCGGGAAACAAAACACGAATGGAACAGTCCACCGACCCGTAGCGCTTCAAAAAAAAAATTAGCCATTTTTTCCATCGGTAGGTATTTCGGAAAATTCATCTATCTTTGCAATTGAAAATTAAAAACGATTAAAAATTGAAAATGTCCACCATTATTTCCATTACGGGTGATTTGGGGAGCGGGAAATCAACCGTATCAAGCCTTTTGCGCCGGCATCTTCCCTACGGTTACATTTATACCGGAGCTATCCAGCGGAAAATAGCCGAAAAATACGGCATGACCACTACCGAACTCAATAAATACGCCGAAACGCATCCGGAAATTGACGAAGAAATCGACAATACCTTCCGTTCGCTGAACAACGCTTCCGACCTGATTGTTGATTCGCGACTGGCGTGGTTCTTCATTCCCGCATCGTTCAAGGTTTTCCTGAAAATCAACCTGGCGGTATCCGCTGAAAGAATCATCCGCGACAGTCGGCGGAAAAACGAACAGTATTCATCTGTAGAAGAAGCCGTATGCCACATTACGGAAAGAAAACAAAGCGAAAACAAACGCTACATGCAACTCTACGGCGCAGACTGTACAGACTTGAGTCGTTTCGACCTCATTGTGGACACTTCGTTTGTATCGCCCGAACAGGTAACCGGCATTATACTGGAAGCATACCGCCACTGGCAAACCGGAAAAGCATACACGAAAACCCTTATATCGCCCCAAAACCTGTATCCCATCAAGTCAGTGAAAAAGTTGTGGGCATGGGACATGATAGACCAGCCCGTGCAGGCAGTCCATGCCGACGCTTTCGATTTTATTGTTGACGGGCATCGAAGAGTTTCCGATGCACTCAAAAACGCTCAGGAACTGATACCGGTAATATACATCAACAGTAAAGCCTTACACAGCCCTGACATTACTTTTCGGGAACACGTCCTCCATACTTTCAATCCGGAGGTAATACGGGAGTGGGAACAGTTTCATTCGTTCAAATACCTGACCTGTCCAATCAAACACAATGGAAACCATCTTAGAGAAAATCATTGCCGCTAAACGTCAGGAAGTGATTCGGGCGAAAGTGGAAAAACCTTTCGCTTGTGTATTGCGCGAAGCCGAAGCCATGGCCGGAACCGCCCCGCGCCGGTCGCTTAAAGCAGCCCTGCGACAATCTTCCACCGGCGTGATCGCCGAATTCAAACGCAAATCACCGTCCAAAGGATTTATCCATGCCGGCGCAAAGGTGGAAGAGATCATCCCCGGCTATGTACAGGCCGGCGCTACCGCCCTGTCGATACTGACAGATGAAAATTTTTTCGGCGGTTCGTTAAACGATCTGGCCGAAGCACGCCGGCTCGCCGATATTCCTGTTCTCCGGAAAGATTTCATTGTCGATATTTACCAAATTTGTGAAGCCAAACTGTACGGCGCCGACGCCATATTGCTGATTGCATCGGCTTTGAGCCTCGAACAGACATTCGAACTGGCCGATTCCGCACATCATATAGGGTTGGAAGTGCTGCTTGAGATACATCACCACGGAGAACTGGATTATTGCCACGCTCCGGCCGACATCATAGGCGTTAATAACCGTAATTTAAACAATTTTGTCACCGGCGTACAGGTATCTTTTGAAATAGCGTCGAAAATTCCTCCGCAGAAACTAAAGATTTCGGAGAGCGGCATCTCGTCGCCGGAAACCGTAAAAGCCCTGCGAAAAGCGGGTTATCTCGGTTTCCTGATGGGCGAAAATTTTATGAAACAACCGGCGCCCGCCTTGGCGCTGCAACAATTCATCCGCGCCCTGTGAAAGTGAAAGTATGCGGAATGTGTCGTCCCGGCAATATCTCTGCGATAGCCGGCTTGCAACCCGACTATATGGGGTTTGTTTTCTACCCGCCGTCTGTTCGTTATGCAGGCGCACTGGATCCGGCCGTTGTTCGCGCTTTGCCGTCCGGCATCCTGAAAACAGGCGTCTTTGTCAATGCGTCCGAACAGGTAATTAAAGACACCGTAAAACAGTACCGGCTTGATTTCGTTCAACTGCACGGTAGTGAATCGCCCGACCTGTGCCGCGCTATCCGGAAGATAGCCGGCCTTATCAAGGCCATCAGCGTAGAATCGGCAAACGATATTGTTCATCTGACGCCTGTTTACTGCTCCGTTGCCGATTATTTCCTTTTCGACACCAAAACCCGATGGATGGGCGGTTCCGGAAAACAATTCGACTGGTCGGCATTGGCCGCCTACACCGGCGACATCCCTTTCTTCCTGAGCGGCGGTATCGGTCCCGACGATGCCGAACAGACCGGAAAACT
>JAIRLS010000209.1 GCA_031259205.1 Bacteroidales bacterium
TGCCGTTACGTTTGCCGTTGTGCTGGCAACCGCATAAGTACCCGTCACCAAAGCGCTTCCCGTCACCAGCGCGGTGCCGCCTGCTACGGTGACCGTAGTTATCGCCGACACGGGGTCGATGAGAGCCAGCAGCCATGACCACCATTTATACCCGCTGGGGTCGGTGTACAGCAGCGGATTGTTCAGGCAGTAGCTGTAGCGGTTGAAGCTCTGCGAAAAATCCGGCGTCTGCACGAAGGGGGCGGCGCTAAGGAAACGCCCCAGCAGCGGGTTGTACATGCGACCGTTCATGTTGATCAGGCCGAAATCCGGCAAGTGTTCGTGTCCGGTGTAGCCGCGGTGGAAATAGAAGGTCTGGTTGGTGACTTTCCGCTGCCCCCATGCGTCGTATTCGGCGGCAAACACTTCCGTCCCCTCGGCGTCGGTCAGTTTCAGTATGCTGCCCAAGTGATCCTTGTGGGCGTAGTAAACTTTGTCCTCCTGTCCGTCCTCCTTCACGTAGATGGCGCCGCCGGGCAGGTAGTAGAACTGCCGGGTGGAGCTTCTCCTGACGATTTTTTCGTAGTCGCCGGCAAAAAAGGCGGTCTGCGCAAACCTGCCGTTCCGTGTCAGTACGCTTTTCCAGCGTTGCTGCTCAGGCCCGTAGAGGATGTCGAGTTCGCAGGCGTCGCCCTTCAGGGTATCCTGCAGGTTGTAGGCTTTACGGAAAACGTTGTAGCGGATCGTCTGCCCTCGCGTATTGATCAGGTCGCTCACATTTGTCACGCCGGTGACGGCGTAGGGGTTGGGCGCGTCGTACGAATAGCGCCCGACGTCCGTTTTTTCGGTGATGTTGCCGTTGTCGGACGAAACGCCCTCAATTCGCGGATATGCCGCCCGGCAAACCGCTCTACATGATAAGAACATTAAAACCGTTTTCATCGCCGACCTAATTTTATTATTAATTCGACATTTCAAATTCTCGCACAAATATATATATAAATTTCAAAATTGGTACTGCAATCGTTCATTTTTTTTTAATTTAAAACTCAATATTCATTGAAAATTGAAAATTGAATTGCAGGAACGGGAAATGAATGAATCGGAATAAGGCTTCCCACAGAGAGGACACCTTACCATGCTGCGGACGGCGTGATTTTGTGCTCCTTCTGCGACTTTGTGTTTTTTTAACCACAAAGGACACGAAGTTTCACGAAGTTTTTTTGTCTTCATCTGTGGACTGTCTGTGTACCGTTTTTTTCCGCCGTCAGGCCTTTGTGTGGGCGAAATATATTTCGCCACTTCTGCGACTTTGTGTTTTTTTTAACCACAAAGGACACGAAGTTTCACGAAGTTTTTTTTTACTTTGTGCTCCTTCTGCGACTTTGTGGTTTTAAAAAGTCCCGCACGGACGTCGTTGTATTCTCCCAAGCGGATGGCTTTTGAAGTTGCCGCCGGAAAAGAGCGGTGTCGGAAGAATATATTTTTCACAGCGTCTTAAAAAAGATTCAGTCAAAAAAACATTCCTCTGTAACATCTCCGAATATTCATTTATCTTTGCCGGATATTTTTTTTCAGTAATGAATAAAATCGTAAAAAAGGAATACCTTTCCGCCGATGTTTTTCGGATGGTGATAGAGGCGCCGCACATTGCCGCCAGCCGGAAAGCGGGGCATTTTGTTATTGTTCGCCCGTGTAGCGGAGGAGAACGCATTCCCCTTACTATTGCCGATGCGGATACTCATGCGGGAACTGTTACGTTGATCGTCCAGCGGGTAGGCTGTTCGACGGCAAAACTGGCAAAACTGAACGAAGGCGATTATGTCTGCGACGTAGCAGGCCCTTTGGGAAACGCTACCCGCATCGAAAAAACAGGCACCGTGCTGTGTGCGGGCGGCGGCGTAGGCGTTGCCCCGCTGTATCCCATCGTACAGGCCTTTAAACAGGCTGGAAACAGAGTTATTACAATACTTGCCGCACGTTCGGCCGACCTGTTGATTTATGAAAAGGAAATGGCGGCATTTTCCGATGAAGTGATCCCTGTCACCAACGATGGCTCCCGCGGCAGGAAAGGATTAGTAACCGACGGCATGGAAGAGGTGATACGGCGGGAAAAGATCGATCAGTGTGTTGTAATCGGGCCGGCCATCATGATGAAGATGGCGGCATTGCTCACGCAAAAATACCATATTCCCACGATGGCCAGCCTTAACACCATCATGGTGGACGGCACCGGCATGTGTGGCGCATGTCGCTGTTCGGTAGGCGGAAAGACCAAATTTGTATGTGTAGACGGGCCTGAGTTCGATGCTCATCAAGTAGATTTCGATGAGATGTTGCAGCGGCTGGCGGCCTACAAAGACATGGAAACCGCAGCGTATGAACAGATCCGTCATCAAATTTAAATTATGAACGCATCAGAATACTTAACGGCAGAGCGCAGCCAACCGTGGCGCGAAGAACTGCGCAAATCCGTCAAAGCGGCGGAAAGAACCAGACGCGAACGGGTCAGGATGCCCGAACAGGACGCATTAACAAGAGTTACCAATCAATTGGAGGTCAATAGGGGACTTGACGAAGAACAGGCTGTAGCGGAAGCTTCCCGCTGCCTCGACTGCGCCGCCCCCACCTGTATCTCCGGTTGTCCGGTAAACGTCAATATTCCGAAGTTTATCAAATATATTGAGGGGCGTCGTTTTTTGGAAGCCGCCCGCTGTCTGAAAGAGACCAATGCGCTTCCGGCGGTATGCGGACGGGTGTGTCCGCAGGAAGAACAGTGTGAGGCAAAATGTTTTTATACGCTCAAGCTAAAGAAGCCTCCCGTGGCCATCGGTAATCTGGAACGGTTTGCAGCCGATTATGAACGGGAATCCGGAAATATATCGGCGCCCGAAGTGGCTGCCTCCAACCATACAAAAGTGGCTGTAGTCGGTTCGGGACCTGCCGGTCTGGCTGCTGCCGGCGACCTGGCCAGACAGGGGTACGAGGTCACCGTATTTGAAGCATTGCACGAGATTGGCGGCGTACTGAAATACGGTATCCCCGAATTTCGGCTGCCCAATGCGATTGTGGACGTGGAAATAGAAAATCTTCGCAAGATGGGCGTCAGGTTTGTAACCAGCTTCATCGCCGGAAAAACCTGCCGTTTCGACGACCTTCGCGCTGAAGGATATAAAGCCTTTTTTGTGGGAAGCGGCGCCGGTCTTCCCAATTTTATGAACATCCCGGGCGAAAACCATACAGGCGTCCTCTCATCCAACGAATATCTGACGCGCATCAACCTGATGGGAGCTGCCAGGGCGGGATTCGACACCCCCGTGCCGGCAGGGACAAATGTCGCGGTGATAGGCGGCGGCAACACCGCGATGGACAGCGTACGCACCGCCAAACGAATGGGAGCACAAAGGGCAGTCATCGTATATCGCCGTTCGATGGACGAGATGCCGGCACGCAGGGAGGAAATACATCATGCACAACAGGAAGGCATAGAATTTCTGTGCCTGAACAGTCCTGTAGAGTATCTGGCAGACGGGAAAGGCCGCGTGACGCATGTGCGGGTGCAAAAGATGACGCTCGGCGATCCCGACGCTTCGGGACGCCGCCGTCCGATACCGGTAAAAGGATCGGAATACCTGATGGAGGCGGATCTGGTAGTGGTGAGCGTTGGCGTATCACCCAACCCGTTGATCGCAAAGGCGCTGCCTTCGCTGGAAGTGTCGAGCCGGGGCGCTCTGACGGTCAATCGGGACAACATGCAAACTACCATTCCCGACATCTTCGCAGGCGGCGACATCGTAAGAGGCGGAGCAACCGTTATCCTTGCCATGGGCGACGGCCGAAAAGCCGCCGCCGGAATACACCGGTACCTGACCGGCTTCGCCTGATTCCGCCAATTTTACAGCTGCGTATTTTTTTTACATATCCTTGCCCTCCTGCGCCGGATAAAATCGTAAAAAAATGATGGAAAACAAACAAATACAAAGCAGCCGGGTGCATTTCAAATTGTCGCATTGTCATTACTCCGAAGTCGAAGCAAATTACATCGAAGTCGGAGCAAATAACATCGAAGTCGAGGCAAAAAGCATCGAAGTCGAGGCAAAAAGCAT
>JAIRLS010000246.1 GCA_031259205.1 Bacteroidales bacterium
AGAACGTAAACGCATAGAAAACGAGGCCGAATATATACGGACTATTGACGACACGTATGGCTCTCAAATCAGAGAACAGACAATGATGATCGAAGAAAGTAAGAAAAAGATCGAAGAAAAAGATAAGACAATCAAAGAAAGTAAGAAAACAATCGAAGAAAAAGATAAGACAATCAAAGAAAGTAAGAAAAAGATCGAAGAAAATAAGAAAACAATCAAAGAAAAAGATAAAGCAATCGAAGAGAGAGATAAAACAATCGAAGAAATCAAAAAAGCGCTCGAAGAGCAGGCTAAAAAAATTGCAGAAATGGAACGTCGGAATAAACCGGAATAAACCGATGGAATAAGTTTACAGGGAATTTGTCGTACGCCCTGCCAAGTCTGAACATAGCGCAAATTCGACATAATTGTGCCCGTCCGGCTTTGAGTTTTAACTTAATCTCGTAACTTTGCATTTTCATCATGAGTGCGTTTTATCACATAAGGGAATTGTTGGCGCATCCCCGCGAACATTGGCTGGAGGTTGCGGAAAGAAGAGAGAGCGTAAACCGTATTTTCCGGAGGTTTGTTGTTCCGTTGTTGTGTCTGGTGGCGGTTTGTACCTTGTTGGGCGCGATATTGTTTGTTTCCCGTTTCGAGTTTTCCGCCGCTTTTGTGATTCGTAAAATCGGCCTGCTGCTCTTCGCGCTAAGCGCCGGGCTGTATCTCTCTTCCTTTTTGATCAATGCCTTGATTCCCGTGGACAAGCGTAATTTCGACGGCGTTTTTGCCCTGTTGTCTTATTCATCGGGGATTACCTTTCTCCTGATTGCCATTGTGGAACTGTTCCCCTTTCCTTACCTGAAGGAAATAATTGTGCTTTCGTTCTATTCGGTTTACCTGTACTGGCGCGGTATCGTCGAGGTGCTGAACATCACGGAAAGCAAGCGCAACGGTTTTCTGGTACTGTCGTTCATCATCGTAACCGGAGTGTTCCTGTTCCTGTTCTTCTTTTTCGGAAAAATATTCGGAGCCATACTGTCATAATATTTATTAATACATACCCTGTCAAATGAAAGCCTATTTGGATTTATTATCACATGTTTTGGAGAACGGCGTCAGGAAGACCGACCGCACGGGAACCGGCGTTATCAGCGTTTTCGGTTACCAAATGCGGTTTGATCTGTCGAAAAGTTTTCCCCTGCTCACTACCAAGAAACTGCACACCCGCTCCATCGTCCACGAGTTGCTGTGGTTTCTGCAAGGCAGCACCAACATAGCGTATCTGCGCGACAACAAAGTAAGCATCTGGGACGAATGGGCCGACGCTCAAGGCGAATTAGGCCCCGTGTATGGTTACCAGTGGCGTTCATGGCCGGCCTCAGACGGCAGGCGCATCGACCAGATCGGCGAAGCAGTCCGCTCCATACGCGAAAATCCCGATTCACGCCGTCACATCGTTTGCGCATGGAATGTCGGCGATCTTGACAGAATGGCGCTTCCGCCCTGTCATGTGCTGTTTCAGTTCTACGTGGCGGAGGGGAAACTGTCGTGCCAACTCTATCAGCGCAGTTGCGACATTTTCCTCGGCGTCCCTTTCAATATCGCATCCTATGCGCTGCTCACCGCTATGATGGCGCAGGTAACAGACCTGCAGGCGGGAGAATTTATCCACACGCTCGGCGACGCCCACATCTATCTGAACCACATCGAACAGGTAAAACTGCAACTTACACGGGAACCGCGTCCGTTACCTGTGCTGAAACTCAATCCTGCGGTACGCTCCCTCTTCGACTTCCGCTTCGACGACATTGTCATCGACAGCTATTGCCCGCATCCGCATATCAAAGGAGAGGTGGCCGTGTGATGAACCGGTTGACGCGCATGATAAAAGACGAGTTGTCCGGCGTTTATGCCGGCGGCGAACTGGAAAGCGTGGTGCGCATCCTCTTGTCGCATTATCTGGATATGTCGCCGGTAGAGGCTTATTTGCGGGAAAAAGAACCTTCTGAGGAAGAACTTGACCGGCTGCGGCAATCCATACGGCAATTGCAACAACACTGCCCGATACAGTATGTAACCGGCGAAACGGAATTTTACGGGCTAAAATTCAAAGTTACCCCCGACGTATTGATTCCACGTCCCGAAACGGAAGAACTGACGGAAATGATTGTACGCCGTTTTCGGCGCCGTTCTCCGGCAAGCGCTTCGTCTTTCAAAATCCTCGACGTCGGCACGGGAAGCGGATGTATTGCGGTTGCTCTTGCGGTTGCTTTCCCTTCGGCGGAGGTGTGGGCGATGGATATTTCGCAGCCGGCGCTGGAGGTGGCGGCGTATAATGCCGCCGCAAACCGCGTCCGGGTGCATTTCGTACACGGGGATATTCTTTCCGGTACGGTTGCACGCCGGTTTCCGGTGAATGATTTTGATATGATCGTAAGCAATCCGCCTTACGTAACGCAGAAAGAGAGTTTATCCATGCACGAGAGAGTATACCGGTACGAACCGCATCAAGCCTTGTTTCCCGGCAGCCGTCCCCTGATCTTCTACGAACATATCGCCCGGTTTGCGCGTGGGCGGCTGAAACCGCAAACCGGCCTTCTCTACCTCGAAATCAACGAAAACCTCTCGCAATCCACTGCCGGTATTTTGAAACGGCAACATTACCGGCAAATAACCTTGCGGAAAGACATTCGGGGAAAATGGCGGTTTCTTGAAGCGGCGCAGGGGTAAAACCCCCATCCTTAGCCCTTCGGTTTAGGCGGTTGTTTTAGCTTTACTTTTTTTCGGACAATGGTTTTTCCCGACCTGTCGTCCACGCAGATCAACAGATGTCCGTATTTTCGCAGAAGCGGTTCGTGCTCATAAAGGCGAATAAAATCCACCAGAAAGTCGTAGCCGGTTTGAGGCGACAATCCCAGGGGGAAGATGTTTCTGTCGCCCGGAGGGATAATCCTGAACCGGCGTTTCTTCATGCGGGGACGGCGGAACTCAATGGTGGGCGGGTTCATTTCCACAATGTTTCCACTTTTGTTCGATATATTGACCGACATTTTCAGTCCGCCCGAATACCACATTTTTTCCCTGATTCGCAATGTTTTTCTTTTTGCCTTCCGGTAAAGACTCCTGATATACAGTATTGCTGCAATTATCAGGACGATAACGGCCATGCCGAGCATCCGCATTCCTGCCGGAGAAATAAATTCATTCATTCCCGTTTTCCACCCGTATGATTCTGTAGTCTTTGGTATATCTGTACACCCGAAGGTTAGTGTTGATGTATCCTCCGGACGGCTGTATTCTGGTAAAACGAAAATCGGACTGGAGCGTGGGAAGCCTGAATTCGGAAACGCAATAGCCAAATTCCCTGCCGTAGCGTTTCAATGCCGACCCAAAGTAAAACATAACGTCATATCCCAGAAAAGCGTACTGTACCGGAGATATGGCATAGTTGCCCTGCTTGTTGACCGCCGGTTCGGCAGCATAATATTTCCGGTACTGCTGAAGAAAACGCAGTACTTCCTTGCAGTGATAATCGACATAGTAGGCGGTGGCGAAACGAAATTCCAGCCGGTGCAGGTATTCCGGATCCAGATTGATAAATTTCGTCCATACGGCCAACCCGTAAAGATGAATGGAATAGTCGCGGGTAGAGGCGTTCATCTGTGCGGCGATGAGGTTGATAAACGCTTCGTTTCCGGCGGTCACAATCACTATATTTTTTTTGTCTTTTTTCAGGTAGGCAGACGGGGGGGGGATGCTGTCCACTTTGAATTGGAATACGGTTATCATCGAATCGGGCAGGATCGTTTTCAACCTGTTCAGGTAGGCGGTGAAAAGCGACTGATCGCTTTCGGATTTATTGCAGATGAGTACTGCCCGTACGCTGTCCCGTTGTCCGGCAATGATCTCCGTCATCGGAATGATGGTATTGATTTCTCCGGAATTGACCTGCAACAGGTACGGGTTGTTTTTCAGCGATTCGATATTTGTGGCGACGGGCGATACGTAAAAAATACGGTTTTCTGCCGCAAAACGGGCTACACGATCTACCATGTCCGTGAAAAACGGGCCGATAATCAGGTCTGTTTTTTTCATAACGGGATCGTTAAGAATCTGTATCAATTGCAGCGTATCGCGCGAGGTGTCGAAGGTGTATATTTTTATTTTTGCTTTCAGTCCGGTTTTTTGCAGCGAATCAACGGCAAGCAGGGCGCCCTGGTAAAATTCCAGCGCCATGTCCGAATGGGGAGGGAGCCAGTAAGTCCCGTCCCTGCGGAGGTACCGCCCGTCCATATCTTTTTTGACGCTGGTGTCTGCCGGAGGTTTATCCGACAGTGAAAAAGGCAGCAACATCGCGATATGAAAGACGTCTTGCGTCGTCGGCGCACATTCTACCGTATCGGCTTCGATCGTGAGGGTGTCTGTTTCCGGCGTTTCCACAGCGACGGGGTCGGCGTCCGGCAACGGAATTTTAATTTTTTGTCCGGCCTTGATAGCAGGCGACTGGGGGTCAATCTCCGGATTGGCTTCCAGCAGCCGGTTGATGTTCACGCCGTGAGTTCTGGCGATAGAGAACAGCGTTTCCCGCTTTTGTACCTCATACGTCAGGTATTTGACTTGCTGAGACGGCTCGGAAGGAGGAACGTATGGGGACGGCTGTGGCTGTGGCTGTGGCTGTGGCTGTGGCTGCGGCTGCGAACTCTCCGGCGTTTCGGGAATCTTCAGTTCCTGCCCCGCTTTGATGCCTTCGACACTGTCGGGATTGCGGGAAATAATATCCTCTTGCGAGACGCCGTATGCCTTACTGATGGAATACAGCGTTTCACCCTGCCTGACAGTGTGCAAATAACAGGTCTTACCGTCGATAACCGCTTTTTTTTCCGATACGGTCACGCTTACCTGCCCCTCGGCTGACTGTACATAAAATCCCGCTAACAGCGCCATTGCAAAAACACGCAATAAATTCATGCTAATGAAGATTTGGTTGTGCAAAAATAGTTATTTTTTTGATAACTCGGTATCGAATCAATCGAATTAAGTCAAATCTTCGGGGAAGATTGCCGTTGCCGGGGAAAGCCTTGAATGAGAAGATGAAGACATGCACCGTGAAAATCACGTTTGGGAAAATCCGGCTACGCTTTGAGCAGCCGAAATTTCGCGCGTATGCAGCGTCCTGTCAACGCTTAGTCGTCATTACAGCGGCGCAGTCCGCAGTGACTCAATACAACAATATTTGACCGGCACGACCGTAGATATGCAAAAAGGGGTGTGAAAATTTTCGAGTGCGGAGAATGTCGCTCGGTACGTCGGGGGAAATCAGTATGTCGGGGAAATCAAAACGGCGAACATGAAAACGCAGGTAAAAAAATTGAGTAAGCCCGCAGAAATCAGGATATCCCTGTTCACCTTCGAGGCAGGGGTGTTTTTCAACAGCAGGAAGGCGGAAAAAATAAACGAAAGGACGGCAAAGCACAGGGGCCACCGGTAGATGCCGAAAGGACGGCTGATATACACTTCTGCTCCTTTGCGGAAGGTAATGTCGGTTAGGGTTTTGAAGATAACCGTATGATGAAGGTTTACCGCATCGTTCATCCGGATCTGTTCGTAGGCAAGCCGGTTGACCGTGATTGTTTTGTCGGTCAGGTACAGGTAATAGTCGGTTGCCTTGTTGTACCATGTTTTCTGTTGCTTATTAATGACGGTTTCGCTGGAGATATTCCTCTCGATGAAATAATCGACGGCTATCAATACGGGACAGATAACTCCCAGAAAGGCGAATATTTGCAGGTATGCCAGCAGGTAGCAGGTAAAAACCGCCGTATGCCGCGCGTCTGTGTCCTGTTTGATTTTTCTGCGCACACCGGGAATCAGCAATGTTTTCATCATTTTATTCGATCATGTTTTCGTTTCATCTCCTCGCTGTTTGTGCGGGTGAATCTTGTCCGCCGGATAGACCACGCCTGTCTGACGCCTGATTTCGTCCATGATTTCCATTGTAATCAGTGAATTTTCCCAACTGTTTACGGAAGATTCCATTCTGCCGGCTTCTACCAGATCGATAAATTCCTTTATTTCGTAAAAATATTCGTCCTTTTCCGCCGGACAGCTCAGGTCTGCCGTGCTGCCGTTGCGCAAGCGGATATTTACCTTGCCGATCAGGTTGATGCGGTCGAGGACGATATTGCCTTCTTCGCCTTGTATTTCCGTGGGGAGCGAGGAGTCGGCAATCTTGGAATACCGTATGGCGGCGTCCATGCCGGGATAGCCAAAAACTGCGCAACCTTCGCCATCCGTGCCGGAAGACAGTATGACGCCTGACGCTTTGATGCTTTGCGGCCTGCCGAAGAGCGTCGCCATCGGGTAGATGGTATAAACGCCTATGTCGGAAAGCGCGCCGTTGGACAGTTCGGGGTTGAAGGCATTCGGCAGCATCCCTTGCCGGAACTTGTCATAACGCGAAGAATACTGGCAGTAACAGGAAAAATACCCGCGGATGGCGCCGATACGGAGCAACGCCTTTCTTGCCTGTCCGAAATTGGGAGTGAGCGTTGGTTTCATGGCTTCCATCAATGTTACGTGACGCCGTCGCGCCGTAGCAATCATTTCGCGGACTTCGCGTGCATTGGAAGCAAAAGCCTTTTCGCAAAGCACGTGTTTGCCGTGTTCCATGAACAGTATGCTTTGCGGGGCGTGGCAGGCATTGGGCGAAGCGATGTACACCGCGTCTATCAGCGGACTGGACGCCATCTCCTCCAGTGATGTGAAAGTATACGGAATACGGTGCCTTTCGGCAAAAGCCTCTGCACTTTCCTGTTTACGCGAATAAACGGCGGAAAGTACAAAACGCCTGTCCTGACGCCCGCCGGCAATTACGCGGTCGGATATAA
>JAIRLS010000287.1 GCA_031259205.1 Bacteroidales bacterium
AGCACCTGATTAGTCACAAACCAAAAAAAAAACAAAAAAAAATTCGATTGCAATTCACTAACAATAAACAGTATACATAAAAATCAAAAAAAAAAGATTGTTTTTTTTAAAACCTCTGTTGCGTATCAAAAATAAAATATTTAACTTTGTCCCTTGATTACAAATGATGTTGGTTTTGATATCACAGATACGTTAAGTTACTTAATTCCCAATACCAGCAGTTTGAATCGAGAATGTTGAACGAGTAAAAATAGCCATTGGATAGAAGTGAATACATAGCAGCCCATTTGGGGGTAGAAAGTGATGTATTGAAAGAATTGTATCGGCAAACACACCTGAAAGCGGTCAATGCAGATATGATTTCCGGTCATGAGCAGGGGCGGTTGTTGAGCATGTTCAGTCGCATGATACGTCCGACTAAAATCCTTGAAATAGGTACCTTCACCGGTTATTCGGCTATTTGTCTGGCAGAAGGATTGGCGCCGGGCGGGTGTTTATATACCATAGAACAAAACGACGAGTTAGTCGAAATGGCGGCTTCGTTCTTTGAAAAGGCAGGAATGGCAGACAGGATTGTCCAGTTGACGGGCGATGCACTGGAAATTATTTCCGGCTTGAGTATCGTTTTCGACATGGCGTTCATTGATGCCGCCAAAAGAAAGTATGCCGAGTATTACAAGAGAGTATTCAACATCGTTAAGGAAGGAGGCTTTATCATAATAGATAATATTCTGTGGCATGATAAAGTTTCAGATGAAAAATATCATGATCCTACCACTCTTGCCCTAAGAGGTTTTAATGATTTTATATCCAACGACTTGGATGTGGACAGGGCTATTGTACAGAATAGGGACGGCATGTTTATTTTGCACAAAAGAAATAAAATTAATAATTTTTCGTTATCATAACAATAATAAATTCGTTTTATAGGTAGTAATAAAAAGTAATCAACACAAATGTTTTATAATAATAATAAATAGTATGGATATTTCATAACCTAAATTTAATCACTATGCCAAATTATTCAATCAAAGATCTTGAAAACCTGACAGGGGTTCAAGCTCACACAATCAGAATCTGGGAGCAACGTTATCGTTTACTTGCTCCTCGGCGGACACCTACCAATATCCGCGTATATGAAGATAGAGATCTTCGTAAGTTACTCAGTATAGCTCTGTTGAACAACAACGGCTTAAAAATTTCGAAAGCCGCCAAATTGACGGACGCCGAAGTTAATGCGGCTGTGCTCAGATTGACAGAGAGCGAGGGCGAAAGCGCGACAACCTACATTGAAACGCTGAAACTCATCATGATTGAAATGAACGAAAGCAAGTTCGAAAAGTTCTTCAGTCATTTAGTGGTCCAATTCGGATTCGAAGAGACCATATCCAGAGTATTTGTTCCCCTCTTTGCCAGATTGACTTACCTGTGGCAAACAGAATCGGTAACAGCAGCGCAAATCTATTTCATCTCATCGCTCTACAAACAGAAACTGTATGTGGCGCTCGATGGGCTTGAACCGGCGGATCCTGCGAAAAAGAATTTCGTTTTCTTCCTTCCCAAAACAGAATGGTCGGATAACGGATTGCTGTTCGGTAATTTCCTTGTACGGAAACGGGGATACAATTCAATCTTTATCGGTTCGTCGATGACCGCCGATGATATGATTGACGTTGTAAAAACGTATTCGAACAGTTATTTCGTTTCGGTAGCCACCCTGGCCAAGATTGACGTAACGGAGTATTACAAGAAGATTCTGGCATCGTGCACCGAAAGCCAGCAACTTCTGATTAGCGGCAGTCAATCGGAACTGGTCAAAATCACTGATCCGAAAGTCACATTTGTCAAAGATATGATCGAATTTAAAAATTTTGTAGATTCATTATAATCATTGAAATGCTTCTTCAACAATCCCGGCACGCCTTGAGCCTGTCGGGATTGTTTTTTTTTGTCAAATATTCAAAAATATTCATACCGCCAAATCGCGTAATGAATATTTTTTTAATTTAGCCGTTTTGTAAAGATAAGTAGATTCAAAATAAATTATTGTAATACACCACTTTTATGCCGGGGAAATTAAGAAGGATTCTTTTATCGGCATTTTTTCTGGGATGCGGTCAGATATGGGCTAATCCGGTATGGATAAGCTTGTTCAACAACTCCCAAGTGCAAAATGTGGCGCTGACCGCCTACGCCGGTCCCGTGACGGCCTTCGGCGACGGCAAGTTGTTTACCATCGCCAAAGGGCAAGCCGTCAATGTGGTTCTGAACGGCGAAAAACTTGTTGCCGCCAATACCGACAGTTTGATAGGCGTTTTCGAACAATTGACCATTATCGCCGACACAGGCTCAATCATCAGAATCAGGCCGGTACTGCCGCTGACGGCATCGCGCAACTACGAAGCAACCGTCAGCCTGTCTGCCGATATAGGCCGAATCCGGATGATCAACCAACTGGAAGAAAGATCATATCTGGCAGGCGTCATTGAGGCGGAAACCGGAACAGGCAGGTCAGAGGAATTTTACAAGGCAGTGGCCGTCATTTGCCGCACTTATCTCTATGGACATGCTAACCGCCACGAATCGGAAGGATTCCATCTTTGCGACGAAACACATTGCCAGTCTTACAGGGGAAAAAGCAGGAACGATGCGCGAATACCGGCCGCTGTTGAGGCAACCGGCGATACGGTCATTGTAGATAACGATTCATTGCCCATTCTGGCGGCTTACCATGCCAACTGTGGCGGTGAAACAGAATCGGCAAAAAATGCATGGCAAATCGACATGCCGTATCTGGTTCCCGTCAGCGATCCTTACTGTTCGGCCTTTTCCAACGCGCGATGGAAGAAAACCATCTCCATTGACGAATGGATACAATACCTGATAAAAAACGGATTCAAAATAAACCCCGCCGTAGTAACCGATTTCAGTTTTCGACCGGACAGACGGACGCCCAACTACAAAGTCAATACTTTTGTTTTGCCCTTTAAGCAAATCAGGAACGACTGGAACCTGCGTTCCGCATTTTTCGACGTATCGCTGGAAGACGGAAAGATACAGTTGGACGGGCATGGCTACGGGCATGGCGTAGGCCTGTGTCAGGAAGGAGCTATGGAAATGGGAAAAAGAGGATACAAGTATGAAGAAATTATCCGGTTTTATTACCGGAACGTCAAGTTAGTGCCTGCATCGAAGATACAAGCGCAAATTCCCAACCTTTGACCGCAACCAATATATGACAAAAATAGGCATATTATCAGATACTCACGGGTTTGTAGAACCAAAACTGTATGATTTTTTCGCCGGATGCGACATGCTCTTTCATGCCGGCGATATCGGCAACAGCGCCACAGCCGACACCCTGTCGGATTTCAAACCGCTGATAGCCGTGTACGGCAACATCGACGGACAGGACGTGCGCATCCTCTATCCTGAGATCCGTCGTGTCAAATGCGAGGAAGTGGATATTCTGATGACGCATATCGGCGGTTATCCGGGCAGATATGAGCGGAAAATATATCCGTTGCTGAAATCGGATCCGCCGAAACTGTTCATCTCAGGCCACTCGCACATCCTGAAAGTGATGTTCGACAAATCCATGAATTTGTTGCATATCAATCCCGGAGCAATGGGCAACACCGGAATACATCGCGTAAAAACAGCCGTCCGGATAGTCATTGATAACGACAACATGAAAGATCTGGAAATTCTGGAATTACCAAAATAAATTTAAGTATGACTCTTATTATCATTAGTATTACGACAGTTGTTTCTATTATTGCTTTCTCGCGGAGAAACTGGTTCGAAAAACTGCTTTTCAATCCGTATCGGGTTTATCATTACAGGGAATGGTATCGCCTCCTCACGCACGGCGTACTGCACGTGGATTGGATACATCTGATTGTAAACATGCTGGTACTGCTCTCCTTTGGGCCTCACGTGGAAAAATATTTTGAATTGATGTCGGAGATGACATGGTTGAAATACCCGTTACCGGGATACTTCCTGTTTTACCTGCTGGCGCTCGTCGTATCGTCGCTGGGTACCTTGCGAAAACACCGGGATCATGAATGGTACAACTCGGCAGGCGCTTCGGGCGCCGTATCGGCAGTACTGTTTTGCAGCATCTTTTTCGAACCTCGCAACACATTGCTGCTTATGGGGATCATTCCGGTGAAAGCTTATATTTTCGGGCCGCTTTATCTCATTTACTCCTATTATTCCGCACGGCGCGGGTTGGGCAATATCAATCACGACTCACATCTGGCAGGCGCCGTTTTCGGCTTCTGCTTTCCTTTGCTGATTGACGTCAGGATGATCAAATGGCTGATCAATTAGCGCAGGTCAAACAGACCGTATGTAACCCGACAGGCTTTCCCAAAAGTCAACATACAACCGTTTATTAAAAATGTCTGTCATATTGCCATATATGCCGGACAATATGTCTTATTTTCTTTCCGGAAACCGTTTTGGCAAATTTTTTGCATCAGCCTATGCGATATGTTTGCTAAGTAATTGATTTTCAAAAATAATATATTATGACCAAAAAACGTCCAAAATATCAGGATGATGAAATTCAACCGGAAAAACCGGTCGAAAAAAACGAACATACGACGGAAAGTACGGAAAATAACAAAACGGCGGCAGAAAATGCAGAAAACGCAGAAAACGCGACCGATGCAAATTCCGCGCCGACAACGGAAGAACCGGCCGCCGGAGTGGCAGAATTGCAGGAGAAATACCTGCGGCTGGCAGCCGAATTTGACAATTTCCGCAAACGGACGCTCCGCGAAAAAATGGAGTTGATGCACACGGCAGGAGAAGCGCTGCTCAAAAATTTATTGCCGGTAGTGGACGACTTTGAACGCGGGTTGACCGCCATCGACAAATCCGACGACATCGAATCAATTAAAACAGGCATGAGCCTTATATACAACAAATTATTGGACTTTCTGTCGAGTAGTGGCGTTGTCGAAATAAAGGCCTCAGGCGAAACTTTTGACGCCGACCGCCACGAAGCGGTAACTAAAATCCCCGCACCGTCGGAAGACCGGAAAGGCAAAATCATCGACGTAATACAAAAAGGATATGTATTGCACGAAAAAATTATCCGTTATCCTAAAGTCGTTGTCGGTGAATAACTAAAAAAAATCATGACAAAAAGAGATTATTACGAAGTGCTGGATGTGCCGAAATCAGCCACAAAGGAAGATATTAAAAAAGCATACCGGCAAAAAGCCATCCAGTATCATCCGGACAAAAACCCGGGCAACAAGGAAGCGGAAGAAAACTTTAAAGAAGCCGCCGAAGCTTATGAAGTCCTGAGCGATGAAAACAAAAGAGCGCGGTACGACCGGTTTGGCCATGCCGGTATAGGCGGACAAAGCGGATTCAGCGGCGGAGGCATGTCTATGGAAGACATTTTCTCCAATTTCGGCGATATTTTTAGCGACATGGGGTTCGGTTTCGGCAATTTCAGCAGTTTCGGCAGCGGACGACAGGGACGGAGAGTCAACAAAGGCAGTAATCTGCGGGTAAAAGTAAAACTGACTCTGGAAGAAATCGCTCTGGGAACAGAAAAAAAACTGAAACTGAAAAAATACGTCCCCTGCAAAACCTGTGGCGGCACCGGCGCGGAAGGCAACGGATATTCCACCTGTACGACCTGCAAAGGGGCGGGACAGGTAACCCATGTGGTCAATTCGATTCTGGGACGTATGCAAACCACGTCAATATGCAACACTTGCGGCGGAAGCGGAAAAATCATCACTCAAAAATGTACCGCCTGCTATGGCGAAGGCATCGTACAAAACGAAGAAGTGATTCTCGTCAAAATCCCTGCCGGAGTAGCCGAAGGAATGCAATTGACGATCGGCGGAAAAGGCAACGCCGCCCGCCGCGGCGGTATCAACGGCGACTTGATGGTGGTCATTGAAGAAGAACTGCATCCGGAACTCACTCGCGACGGCAACGACCTGATTTATCCGCTGTTTATCAGCATTCCCGACGCCGTAATGGGAACTACCGCCGAAATACCGACAATAACCGGAAAAGCCAAAATCAAAATAGACGCCGGTACACAACCCGGAAAAATACTGCGCCTTAGAGGAAAAGGCATCCCGGAAGTCAACAGTTATCGAACAGGCGATTTGCTGGTTACCATCAACGTTTGGATACCGAAAAAAGGAGTGTCGCGGGAGGAACGCGCCATACTGGAAAAACTGAACCAGTCAAACAACTTTCAACCTCATCCTTCGCCGGAAGATAAAACCTTCTTCCAAAAGATGAGGACTTTATTCGAATAATGAGAGAAAAAGCGGGCTTATTTTTTATCGATTAACAGCAACTTGCGGGATCCAAGCAGCGAAGCAAGGCGACTGAGGTAATTGTAGCCGTATTCCGTTTCAAGTACTTTTCGGGCGTACCAGACGGTAGTTTCATTGCATTTCCTGTCCACAAGGTTGGGCTTTTCGTCAAGTAAACCCTGATTCACGCTTTCCCAATACCGGGCGTATTGGGGGAATCGATCCGTCAAGTCAAGTACCGGCCTTATCAGGCACTGATCGTAAGGACAATGTGCGCGTACCGCCAATTGAAGAAACATTAAAATAACATTATCGTCCTCCTGCTGTTTGCAAAAACGAATCATATCAAGGTATTCGGATTCATTGCATTTAAGTACAAACTGAGGATTCGCCATCAGCACTCCGGCGTCGACATCGATCCAGCATTTCAGCCATTTCTGGAATTTCTCGTCAAAAGCGCGGCAAACATCAGGATCAATCCTGCTTACCAATGCATCCAGAATAAACCGTTCGGTACCGGTAAAAACCGGCTGTACCGTTTCAATCACCTCTTCATGAGAAAACATCCTGCTGAAGGACGAATGGCCGGAATCAAGATAATCATTCAATCTGTCCGATTGATTTTCAGGAATAACACTTCCGGTAGAACAGGCAGCGCACAACAATGCGACCCCAATAAAAATCATTTTGCTACCTCTGATCATTTTTATATCGAAACAAAATTAAGAAAATTTAACTTTATATTAGATGCAGTACATTAAAAAACGTTGCGTGAAAAAATCACTTTTTCTTAGCCTGCATTCCTTCCCAAAACAAATTAAATTGACCATTAGATGGTTGCTTATCAGAAAATTAATTCTGCTTTTAAAGACGAGAAAATTTTTATTTTTAAGTTATCCTGTGTGTATGGCTGTAGGTTTGGATATTTTTGCGTATGTTTGCAAAATAAACGTTGATAAATGGGCATTTCTTTGGCTGTTTCCGGGCATCCGACCGATGAAGAGTTGTTGGCGCATTACCGTACAACCGGAGATATGGCGTATTTCGGGCAGTTATACCGGCGTCATATCCCGCTGGTGTACGGGCTTTGTCTGAAATACCTGAAACATGCCGAAGATGCGGAGGACGCCGTTATGCAACTGTACGAAGAATTGGCCTCCAGAATCGTCCGTTATGAAATCCTGTCTTTCCGCACATGGCTGTACAGTGTAGCCAAAAACCACTGTTTGCAACTGTTACGGAAAGAAAAACGCAAAATCATCGTTGAATTTGACGAACAGATTATGGAATCGGAACCCTTTTATCATCTATTTGAAGATGGACAGGATGAGGAACAGTTGGAAGCATTGCGCCGGTGCATGGAAAAACTCCCCGAACCGCAACGCATCAGTATCAGGAAATTTTTTCTGGATGAGATGTCTTATGCCGACATTGCGGAGTTTACCGGTTATTGTCTGAAAAGCGTCAAAAGTTATATCCAGAATGGGAAACGGAATTTAAAAATATGTATCGAACACCGGACAGACAGATAAGGATATTGCCGTACCTCAAAGGGAAACGGAAGGGAAAAGAGGCGCACCGTCTGGAACGGCTCTCCATGACCTGCCCTTTTCTTGCCGACGCTATGGAAGGTTTTGATACCGTGACGGGCGACCATGTTTCGGCCATCAAACGCTTGCAGACTGCGGTCGTTGGAAAAACCCGTTCCGGAAGATATACCTTACGGCTGTGGATGAGCATTGCCGCAAGTTTCCTGTTGCTGGCCGGCGCAGGACTGTTGCTGTTGCCGGAAAAAACGCCCGAACAGCCGGCACGGGAAGATATTCTTGCCGACCTGCCGGAAAACTTTCCGGTCAACGAAAAGGAAGAATCGCCGGAGTCGGAACCGGTCGCCCCGGCGATTGTTTCGGAACCGGAACCCGTCGCTCGCAAAACAGCGAAAACAGCCATGTCCGTCAATATGGAGATACGGGATATGACGGAACCTTCTGCTGTTTTTCCGGAAGAAGACGACTTTAACGGCGTCGCGGATATTTCCATGACGGAAATATCCCTGTCCGAATCCCGGTCTGTTCCAAAAAATAAAAACGACATTCAGGGCATTGTGACGGATGAAGCCGGACAACCGCTCCCGAACGCCGTCCTTCATGCCAAAAGCGCACCCGCCGGTACGGTCGCCGGCAACGGTCAATCTGCGATGAAGATTGCCGACAGCGCCGTCATCGTTGCCGGTTATGCCGGATACCTGCACAAGGAGGTTAAGGCGGATACTTCCCCGTTGGCGATTGCCATGCAGGAAAATCCTTATCTATTGGAAGAAGTGACGGTGGTTGCGTTCGGAACGCAAAAAAGAAGGACAATGACGGAGACGGTTTCCGTCCTTTCCATTTCGACGCCTTCAAAGCCCGTCGCCGAAAAGTCCCCGACGCCGGTGATCGGTAAAAGAGCGTACAAGCGGTATTTGGAACGACAGAGGGTGCGTCCCGGCGGAGCGTGTGCAGAAGCCAAAGGAGAAGTGGAAATCCGTTTCGACGTTGATGAAAACGGACGTCCCTGCGATTTGACGGTCGTCGGAAGCCTCTGCCCGGACGCCGACCGCGAAGCAATACGCCTCGTCACGGAAGGTTGCAACTGGATTCCGGGAACGACAAAAGCAACGGTAAAAGTGAGATTTTGAACTGATACCTTCTCCTTAGGAAGGGGAAATTAATAAGGTATAACAGTGCCTCCCGCAGGGAGGGTACTTGATTAACCGTAGGCTTTAGCCTGCGGCAACGAACCTGCTCTCTCATAAGTCCCTGCGGGACTTTATCTAACCACGAAGTCGCAGAAGTAACACAAAGTGTCCCCGCAGGGACGACACTTTATCAACCGATTAATATTGAGTGTCGTCCCTGCGGGACTTGACGGGCAGGCGATTGACACTCCGTAAGCTAAAGCATACGGTTAATTATACTTTGCGCGGTATGATTTTGTGCCGACGCATATCTTCCCCGGAGGGGGAAGAATATCAATAGAAAAAAGAGGATTCCGTTTTTCCCTGTTCCCCGTTAGGGGATTCATAAAC